>VFKJ01000924.1 GCA_009885595.1 Myxococcales bacterium
GCACGGTGCTCTTCACGGAGAAGCCCTGCTGAATGCGCTGTGGGTCACCCTCGTGGCTCGGGTAGCGCCAATAACCGAACTGCTCGCGCAGACACGTCACGAAGCGGCTCTGGTCCTGGTCCGAACTCAGTGAGTGGAAGTTGTCCACGCGCCCGGTGGTGATCACCAACCAATTGACCGAATACGACACGGCCGCCTTGTCTGCGAGCTCCCGGATCTCCGCGGCCAGGCAGTCTTTGAGCAAGACGCCGTAGTGCGTGTTCACCTCCACCAGCTTGGCGTGGCTGATGAGCTGCCGCCCGTCGAGGTGCTCGATGGAGAAGTCGTGGAACACATAGAAACCCACCACCGTCTTCTCGAGCTGGCGGCAGGCGTCGCTGCCGTGGAGCTTGTCGTAGGCGGCGCACGTGACGTCGACCATCGGCGTTCGCGCCCAGTACCGCAGGTCGAGGGGCAGGGTGCTGGCCCAGGCCTCTGCGCCCTGGAGCGCGCTCCTCGTGGCGTCGTCCACGCGCCCTTCCGAGAGCTCGAGCTTCGCGCGCGCGTCGAACGCCGCCCGCCGGACGGCCCCGTTGCGGCCATCGATGAGGTCTCCGATCTTCGTGAGGGCCTTCTTCGCTGCCCTGGACTGCTTCGGGTCGGCGGCGAGCGCCAGCGCGGTGACGAGGTCTGCGCGCGTGATCATCAAGGTGTCGTCGGCTCTCTGGTACAGCGCCCGCGCCGCGCTCAGGCACGACGGCGCGGGCTTCCCGGGTGACTTCTCTGCGGCCGCGAGGCACGCATCCGCGGCCTCAAGCTTCTCGGCGCGGGCCTTGTCGTGCGTGGCGATCGCCTTCAGCGCGCTCTTACGGCAGGCCGCGACGTCGGCCGGACCACACGCCGCGACCCACTTCGCGTCGAGCTCGCTCAACCACTGTCGATCGTTCAGCGCGAGCGCCGCGGCGCGCTGGAGTTGGTTGACCCTCACCCGGTCAGGGCCGCCGAGCACGAACGCGCTCAGCTCGAGCATCATGAGCTGCTCCCGCGCCCCCGCTGCGTCGCCTGAGTCGAGCGCCTTCTTCGCGGCCGCGAGGTCGGGCTCGAAGGTGGCGCGCAGCGGCGCGTTCAAGTCATCCAGCGGCGGAGGAGCGGGCACGTTGCGCTCGGGCTCGAAGACCTTGAGTGCAGGCTGTGGGGCGAAGGCGTTGGCGAGGTCGTCGTCGCCGCCAGCCTGGGCGTGCGCCAGCCGCGCGAGGCCCAACAGGAGAACCGCGTGGAACCGCTGCATGTCGCCGATTCTAGTCACCTCGCGGCCCGTCGTTGCCTTGACGACGTTCGAAAGAGCGGCCACGGATCTGCGTCAACCAGCCCGAGCCAGATCCACGCTATGTCCCGCACCCGAGGCGAGCTCCACCTCACCTCACGGGGGAAACACCACATGAAGACTCAGCTCGACTTCATTCAAGATCATGAAGCCAATCGTCCAGGCGATCTCTGGCTCACCCAGCCGATGGGTGAAGGGCAGATCAAGACGTACACCTTCGGGTCGGCCCTCGACGAGGCGCGCCGCATGGCGAGCTACCTCCAGTCGCTGAGCCTGCCCCCGGGTAGCCGGGTGGCCATCTTCTCCAAGAACACCGCCTGGTGGTTGATGGCCGATCTCGCCATCTGGCTTTCGGGCCACGTGTCGGTGCCCGTCTACCCCACGCTCACCGCGCACAGCATTCGGCAGATCCTCGAGCACAGCGAGGCGAAGCTCGTCTTCGTGGGCAAGCTCGACGGCTTCCCCGCGATGGAGCCCGGCCTGCCCGAGGGTGTGCTGCGCGTGGCCCTGCCGCTCGCGCCCCCGGTGCCCCACGCGGCGCGCTGGGAAGAGCTCATCGCGAAGCACCCGCCGCTCGCGGGCCGCGTCACCCGGCCGCCCGATGAGCTGGCCACCCTCATCTACACCTCGGGCAGCACCGGCGAGCCCAAGGGCGTGATGCACAGCTTCCGCACCATGGCCTCGGCCTTCCGCTTCGCTGACCTGGCGAAGATCGTCCCGGGCGATCGGCTGCTCTCCTACCTGCCGCTGGCCCACGTGGCCGAGCGCGCCGTCCTCGAGACCTCGAACTTCAAGGTCGGCTACCAGGTCTTCTTCGCCGAGGGCCTGTCCACCTTCCTGCAGGACCTGCAGCGCGCGCGGCCCACGCTCTTCGGCACGGTGCCTCGCCTCTGGCTCAAATTCCAGGCGGGCGTCTTCACCAAGATGCCTGAGAAGAAGCTCAATCGGCTGCTGAAGATCCCCCTCGTGAATCGGCTGGTGAAGAAGAAGGTGCTGGCAGGCCTGGGGCTGGAACAGGTGCGCTGGTCGGTCACCGGCTCGGCGCCCACGCCGCCCGAGCTGCTGGCCTGGTACCGCAACCTGGGCCTGCCCATTGGCGAGCTCTACGGCATGACGGAGAACTGGACGATCTCGCACATCGCCCAACCCGGGGGGAACGACCAGGGCACCGTCGGCCCGCCCCACGAGGGCGTCACCTGCCGCATCGCGGAGAACGGCGAGGTGCTGGTGAAGAGCCCTGGCACGATGCTCGGCTACTACAAGAACCCGGAGCTGACGGCCCAGACCATCGACGCCGAGGGCTTCCTCCACACCGGCGACCAGGGGGAGATCGACGCCAGCGGCCGCCTGCGCATCACCGGCCGGGTGAAGGAGCTCTTCAAGACCAGCAAGGGCAAGTACGTCGCGCCCGCGCCGATCGAGAACCAGCTGCTGGCGCGCGCAGAGCTCGAGCAGGCCTGCGTGTCCGGCGCCAACCAGGGCCAGCCCTTCGCCCTGGTGGTGCTGGGCGAACACCTGCGCAAGACCGAGCTCATCGGAGACGCGAAGGTGCAGGTGACGAAGCTGCTCGAGCTGCACCTGGCGCAGATCAACGCCAAGCTCGACCCGCACGAGCAGCTGGAGAAGCTGATCGTGATGCGCGAAGAGTGGACGGTAGACAACGGGCTGCTCACCCCCACCTTGAAGCTCAAGCGCCAGGCGATCGAGGCGCGCTACGGGCCGAGCGTGGCGGGCTGGTTCAGCTCGGCAGAGCGCATCATCTGGGTGAGCTGAGCCGCCGCGATCAGGTCAGACGAAAGACGCGCTGCGCGTTTCCCCCGAGGAACAACGCGCGCGCTTCCGCCGACAGCTCGAGCGTGTCGAGCTCGTTCAGGCAGTCGGACGGCGAGAGCATGGGGAAGTTGCTGCCGAAGAGC
>VFKJ01001077.1 GCA_009885595.1 Myxococcales bacterium
GGCCCAGCAACGGCGAGTTCATCGAGGTGCTGACCGGGCCTTTCGCGGCCACGGCGACCGCGCGGCGCGGCCGGGGAACGTTCGTCGTGCACGTGAAAGACTTCCGCGACGTGCTCAGGGTCGGCGACGTCATGAGCCAGCTCGATCAGATCGACGTGGGCTACGTGACCGACGTGTTCCCCCAGCGGGTGGAGATGCTCTTCACCGTCAAGCCGGGCAGCACGCTGGGCATCTCGTCGCTCGGCTACACCGCGCGCCGGCAGGAAGACGGCTCGGCGGCGATGCGCTTCCTCTACGCGCTCACCGGGAACGCCGAGGTCTCCGAGGTCGAGTTCAACTCGGCGTGGAAGCCGACCGGCGAGGGCAAGGCCACCGGCGTGGTGACGAAGGGCACGTACACCGGGCAGAACGTCACCGAGTGCTGGAACTCCAGCTTCAAGGTCGTGCACTACGCGGAGAGCTGGCCCGCTGGCGTGACCTCGGGGCCGGTCACTGATTGCCCGGTGATCGAAGGGTTCTAAGACAGGAGGTCATTTCTTCAGGGCGGCTTCGGTGGCTCGCAGCAACGGGCCTGAAGAGACCGGCTCCCCGCTCGCGTTCACCATCCACGCATCGGGCGTGACCGCGCCGAACTTCGCCATGCGCTCGATCTCCGGCCCGATCTTCCCCGTCTTCTTCACCTGCTCCTCGATCTGGAACGCGATCAGGTGACCGAGCGGGTAATTGAAGAGGTACATCGGGTAGCTGATCATGTGCGAGTAGATGCCGAGCAGCGGCGTGTCTTTTCCGCCCAGCACCGGCGCGTAGTACTTGTTCCAGGTCCTCTTCGAGATCTCGACGGTGGCGTCGCGCAGCTGCGCCGGGGTCGCCTTCGGGTGATCGTACATCCAGTGCCAGACCTCGATGTCGACCAGCGCCACCCCGGCGATCTCCCACGTCATCCAGAAGTCGTTGAGCACGCGCAGCCGCTCTGACTCGGCGTCGGGCTTGCCCAGGCCCAGCAGCTCGAGATCCTTGGCCTGGAAGACGAAGGCGATCGCCTCGGTGAAGGCGGTGTTCGGCACGCCCGCCAGCAGCGTGTGATCGATGTCGTAGAGCGAGAACACCTGCTCCACGTTGTGACCCAGCTCGTGGACCGCGATGTTGTAGCCCTTGTAGTTCATGCCCTCCTTCTCCACCCGGGTGCGCAGGTGAGGGAAGTCACCCCGCCGCGCCGCCTGCAGCGCGTGCCCGGCGCCGCGTGAGGGGTCCACCAGGATCCGCTCAGAGAGGTACTTCGCGCGATCCGCCGGGAAGCCCAACCCCTGCAGGATGCGCGGGATGTCTTTCGCGAAGGCCTGGGCGCTCGGGTACTTCGCGCGCACCTTCGCGTCGAGCTCAGGTTCGGCGATCGCCCCGCGCGGGAGGAAGCCGTTGAACCAGAGATCGGTCGGCTCGAGCTTGCGCCCCGTCTTCTTCTCGATCTGCGCGGCCACCTGGGGCACCAGGGGGCTTTCGAGCACCGACTCGAGCAGCTCCTTCACCCGCGCTTCGGGCATCTCGGCGCCCAGCGAGAAGGCGCGATCGATCGCGGTCGGCGCGGTCGGCGAGAACGGGTCGGCCTTCTTCTGCGAGGCCCAGTTCGCCTGAAGCTTCTTGTACCGCACCTCGGGCTCGGGCTTCGTCGAGGGGGGCAACACCTTCTTCGGCGCGTCGTCCTCGATCGTCCCGGCGGCCGCGGCCACCACGGTGTTCGCGAACGGGTTCCAGTCGACGGTGGGGTTGTTGATCACCGCGGCGGGGATGCTCTGGGTGACGATGCGCTCCATCACCTTGATGAGGGTGCGCTGCTTCTCGAGCCCGCCCTGGTCGGCGTAGTTGGCCTTGAGCTCGTCGCGCAGGTTCCAGTGGCTGATGAGGCGCTTGCCCCTGGGGAAGAGCCGCTCGCCCTTCTCGGAGAGCACGTGGTGCATCCACAGGTTGTACTCGGCGATGTAGAGATCGGCCGCCGCCTGGGCCGAGGTGATCTGCTGCTGCACTTCGGCGGGCACGCGCCGCGCGAACCGCCCGGCCAGCCGCGCCTGCGCCCACTGCGCGCGAGACCAGTCCTTCGCCGCCAGCCGCTGCTCGAGCGTGGTGAGCGGGTAGTTGAGCAGCACCACGAAGCCCAGCTTGGTGTTGAACAGGTCCTCGATCAGGTGCGCCGAGGGATCGAACTCGGCGAAGTACGGGTCGACCTTCAAGAGCGGCCCCAGGTCGAGGGCGGTGGGCTTCTGCAGCTCGCGGCCGATCTCCAGCAGGTGACCGTCGAGCTGTTCGAAGTTGGCCTCGAAGCGGGCGAAGGTGTCGTCGAGCTCCTTCGGCTCCACCAGGAAGTTGTCCTTCGCGAACGCGGCGAGGTCGCCGTCATCTTTGCGCCAGAGCGCCGCCACCTGGCGAACCCCGCGCTCGACGCGCACGCGCTGCGCCTCACCGAACTTCTTCACCAGCTCGTCTTCGATCGGTTTCGTGTTCATGGGACCCGCGGCCAGCACCAGCGTCAGGAGGAGCATGGCGGCGGACCCTGCGGGATGACCGGGGCGATTTCAAATATGAAACGCGAACCCCGGACAGACGACGACCCGACGAGTTATCCCCCCCGTCGGGCCGCGTAGGTCATGCGAACTGCTTTTTTAGACCGCGCGAACGTTCTGCGCCTGCAGGCCCTTCGGCCCGCGGGTTACGTCGAACTCAACCTTCTGACCCTCCTGGAGGGTGCGGAACCCGTCCATGGTGATCGCGGTGTGGTGGCAGAAAACGTCCTCGCCACCACCGTCCTGCGTGATGAACCCAAAACCCTTCGCGTCGTTGAACCACTTCACGGTACCGGTAGCCATATGCGTCAGTCTTCCTTCAATTTGCCCACCCACAAGCAGGAGGGTTGCGCAGTCTTAGGAGACGGGTACGCGGCTTGTCCACACCCCGCCTTTCAATTTTGAAAGATTTGAGGTCATGACGCGCCATGGCGATCATAGCGATCCACGCCACGAATTACAGGCTCACCACCCGCACTGCTGACCCTTGTTCTGCTCTTTCAGCCAGGCCTGCAAGGGGGCGAAGTAGTCGAGGATCGCGGTCGCATCCATCTGGCGCTGGCCGGTGAGCGTCTCGAGCGCGTCAGGCCACGGCTTGCTCGAGCCCATCGCCAGCATGGCCTTGAGCTTCGCGCCCGCGGCCTTGTTCCCGTAGACGCTGCAGGTGTGGAGCGGGCCCGTGTGGCCGGCCGCCTGGCACATCGCGCGGTGGAACTGGAACTGGAGGATGCGCGCGAGGAAGTAGCGCATGTACGGGACGTTCGCGGGGATGTGGTACTTCGCGCCGGGGTCGAAGAACTCTTCGGTGCGCGCGCCTGCGGGCGGAACGACGCCCTGGTACTTGAGCCGCAGCTCCCACCAGTGCTTGTTGTACTCGGCAGGCTTGGTCTTCCCGGTGAACACGTCCCAGCGCCACTGATCGATCATCCGGCCGAACGGAAGGAACGCGATCTTCTCCAGCGCGTCTTTGAGCTGGAAGTTGATGAGGCCCTTCTCGTCCTTGGGGAGGGTGTCGAGCAGCTTGAGCGACTTGAGGTACTCGGGGGTGATCGACAGCGTGAGCGCGTCACCGATCGCCTCGTGGAAGCCATCGTTGGCGCCCTGCTGAAAGAGCACCGGCTTCGTGTAGTAGTTCTGGAAGTAGTAGTTGTGGCCGAGCTCGTGGTGGACGGTGATCAGGTCCTCCTCGTCGACCTTGATGCACATCTTGATGCGCAGATCGTTCGAGTAGGTCACGTCCCACGCAGAGGCGTGGCAGACCACGTCGCGATCGCGCGGCTTGATGAACTGGCTGCGCGACCAGAACGAGGGCGGCAGCGGGTCCAGGCCCATCGAGGTGAAGAAGCTCTCGCCCAGCTTCACCAGCTTCTGCGGGTCGTACTTCTGGTCCACGAGCTTCTTGGTGACGTCGAGGCTGGCCTGCCCCTGGTAGGGCTCGACCAGCGGGTAGACGTTGGCCCACTCCTGCGCCCACATGTTGCCCAGCAGGTGCGCGGGAATGCCGCCGGTGGCGGACACCTTGTCGGCGCCGTACTTCTTCGACAGCCTCGCGCGCACGTAGCAGTGCAGGTCGTCGTAGAGCGGCTTGACCTGCGTCCACAAGCGGTCGGTCTCCTTCTCGAACTCGGCCGGAGACATGTCGTAGGCCGAGCGCCACAGCTCGCCGAGATCACCTGAACCGAACTCCTTGGCGCCCTCGTTCGAGAGGGTGACCAGGCGCTCGTACAGCGGCCGCATCTCCTTCGAGGTGTCGTGCCACGCGGTCCAGGCCTCGAGCAGCTGGTCGTAGCTGGCCGGCTTCTTCTTGTCGGCGATCTTCCCGAGCACGTCGGACAGCTGCTGCAGATCGCGGCACTCGGTGGTGGGCCCCTCGGCTCCGCTCGGGACATGCTTGCCGTCTTTCCCGGGCTTCCCCGCCTTGCACGACTTGCCCTTGCCATAGAGGCCCTCGAGCTTCGCCGCGGTGTTCGCCAGCTCGGTGCGCTTGGCGGCATCCGAAGGCGCAGGCAGCGCAGAGGAGATGCGCAGCAGGTACAGCATGCGCTCGGTGTCGGGGTCGAGCTTGAGGCCCTTGAAGCGCAGCGCTGCCTTGTTGGCCTGGTTCAGGTAGGCCATCAGGTCTTCGTTCATCGCGGCGGCGTTCTGCTCGGTGTCGTCGGTGATGTAGGTCGACTTGATCCACTCGGCCTGCGACTGGCGCACGTAGAGCTTGCGCAGGTCGCCATCGAGCTTCTTCACGAACGCCCTGGCGTCATCGGGCGTGGCCTTCGGCGGCGGGGTCTGCGCCACGAAGAGCGCAGCTACGACGAGGAGCGAGTGCATGGGCCGCCGATTACGGCAGCTGCGGCAACGAGTCGAGCGTTACCACCATCTTCGCCTCGCCCTGATCGGCGGCCAGGTTCACCTCGAGCGAGCGCCGGGTGCCGGCTTCTTCCTCGCGCAGCTCGAGCAGGTGGCGTCCCGACGGCACGAAGACGGACACCGGGGTGGTGCCGAGCTCCTGCTTGCCCAGATAGACGGTGACCGGCCGGTCGGCGCTCAGGGAGAAGCGCACCACCGAGGCCGCGACCGGCCGCGGGGGCGCATTCATGCTGCGGAAGAGGAAGGCGCCCCCGACCGCGCCGAGCAGCAGCGCCACCATCGCCGCGAGGATCAACGCCCCGTTCGAGCGGCCGACCTCGGGGCGCGGCACCGCGGCGCGGCGGGGATCAGTCGGCTGCTCCGAGACCCGCGGCAAGGCGCGCAGCGACCCGGAGGGGATGATGCGGGTGCGCCCGCCGGCCTCTTCCAGGTCGTCGTGATCGAACAGCTCGTTGGCGTTGAGCCCCTGGCTGCTGGGGTTGGTGGGCGGCTGCGGCCCGGGGGTGGCCGGCCGCGAGTGCATCAGCGGCCGCCCCGGGTCGGTCGCCACGTCACGCCCGGGCTCGGTGCCCAGGGGAAGACGGCGATCGCCCATGGGCGAGGCGCCGATCAAGGTGCGCGCGTCGTCCTCGTTGGTGCTGGGCGCCAGCTGCGCCTTGGAGACGATGGTGCGGCCTTCGGGGTACGCCGGGCCGCCGGCCGGGGCCGCGCGGTTGGGAATGCGCACGATCAGCTTCTCGATGTCCTTCTGGCGCGCGGAGAAGCGCTCACGCACCAGCTCGGCGCAGCGCTCCTTGCCCCAGGCGGTCGAGCCGGCGGCCAGCGAGAGATCGCGAATGAGATCGAGCGCGGTCTGGTAACGCTTGTCGAGCTTGCGCTCGAGGATCCGCATCACCACGGTGTCGAGCGCCTTGGGCACCCGCCGGTTCACCTTCGAGGGGGGCGGGATCTCCCCCTCGTACACCGCCGCCATCTCTTCCCCGGGGTTGCCCCGGTAGAAGAGGCGCTGGCCGGTGAGCAGCTCGTGAAAGATGGTGCCCAGCGAGAAGAGATCGGTGCGCGGGTCGAGCTCCTTCCCCACCGCCTGCTCGGGCGACATGTACGCGGTGGTGCCGCGCACCATGCCCGCCTGGGTGCGCCGCTCGCTGCCCTTGGCGCGGGCGATGCCGAAGTCGAGCACCTTGGTGGCGCCCTCGAAGTCGACCATCACGTTTCGCGGCGTGACGTCGCGGTGGATGATCGGCAGCAGCTCGCCGCGGCTGTTCTTGTGCGCGTGGGCGTGACCCAGGCCCTGCGCTGCTTCGCGAATGACGGTGATCGCGAAGCCCAACGGCACCGGCTCCTGGCGGGCGCTGTAGGCCTCGACGATCTCCTCGACGTTGGCGCCGGTGATGAACTCGATCACGAGCAGGATCTCTTCGCCGTCAGACTCGAGATCCATCACTTGCGCGACGTTGGGGTGGCTGAGCGTGGCCGTCATCTTGGCCTCGTCCAGCAGCATCTGGAGCGCGTTCGAGTCTTCGCGCTGCTCGTTCAAGATTCGCTTGATGACCACCGGGCGGCCGAGGAAAGGGCCGGCGCGCGCGAAGCCGAGGAAGATCTCGGCCATCCCGCCAATCGCGAGCCTGCACAGCACTTCGTACTTGCCGAAGCGCCTTCCGGTGAATTCGTCAGTGGTCCATTTCATGGACAGGGACCCCCACTCTAGGGCCCCGCCCCGCCCTCAGGAAGAAACGAGCGATGATGCGCCGAGCCACGGCGACCTGGCAGCCAAAGAACCTGCTCAGATCACCCGTTTGGCGGACACCAGGGCCTCGATGCGGCCCACCACCTCGGACAGCGGCAGCTCGGTCGAGTCAATCTTGACCGCATCATCGGCCGCCTTGAGGGGGGCCACCGCGCGCTCCGAGTCTTCCTTGTCGCGCTTGTTCTGATCGGCGAGCACCTGGTCCACCGGCTTCTCCTGCTGGTGCTGGAACAGCTCCTCGTAGCGGCGCCGGGCGCGAATCGAGGGGTCTGCGAAGAGGAAGACCTTGATGTCGGCGTCGGGGAAGACCACCGTGCCGATGTCACGCCCCTCGAGAATGGCGCCCTTCTCAGCCGCCAGCGCGAGCCTTCGTTGCAGCCCCAGCAGCGCGCTTCGCACCACCGGCTGCGCTGAGACCTTGCTGGCCGCCGCGGAGACCTCGGACGTGCGGATGTCGTCCGACACGTCTTCGCCGTCGAGGAAGACGTGGTTCTTGTCCACGTCCATGCGGAAGGTGACCTTGACCTGGTCGAGCAGCGCCTGCAGCCCGGGCACGTCGTCCAGCGCCACCCCGCCCCGCACCGCCTTGAGGGCCACGCAGCGGTAGATGGCGCCGGTGTCCACCAGGGTGAAGCCCAGGCGCAGCGAGAGGACCTTCGAGACGCTCGACTTGCCAGCGCCGGCGGGACCATCGATGGCGACGATGAGAGGGCGGCTCATTTTCCGAGGAAGGCGCCCAGCGAGCGGAACTTGGCGTAGCGGTCGGCGACCAGCTGGCTGGGCGAGAGCTTCTTGAGCTCACCCAGGTGCTTGCGCAGGGTGGCGCCCACGGAATCGGCCGTGGTGGTGGGGTCGCGGTGCGCACCGCCCCGAGGCTCGGGGATCACCTCGTCGATGACGCCCAGCTTGAGCAGGTCGCGCGCGGTGAGCTTGAGCGCTTCGGCCGCCTTGTCCGCCCGCGAGGCGTCGCGGAAGAGAATCGAGGCGCAGCCCTCGGGGGAGATCACCGAGTAGATCGAGAACTCGAGCATCAGCACCCGGTTGCCCACGCCGATCGCCAGCGCGCCGCCCGAGCCGCCTTCGCCGATCACCGTGCTGATGACGGGCACCGGGAGGCCGGCCATCACCTCGAGGTTCCTCGCGATCGCCTCGGCCTGGCCGCGCTCCTCGGCCCCGATGCCGGGGTAGGCGCCGGGGGTGTCGACGAAGGTGAAGATGGGGCGGTTGAAGCGGGCGGCGAGCTCCATCAGGCGGCGGGCCTTTCGGTAGCCCTCGGGCCGGGGCATGCCGAAGTTCCGCAGCATGTTCTCCTTGGTGCTGCGGCCCTTCTGGTGGCCCATCACCATCACCGGCTCACCGTCGAGGCGCGCGAAGCCGCCCACGATGCTGGGGTCTTCGGCGAAGAGCCGATCGCCGGCCAGCTCGCAGAAGTCGGTGAAGCTGTGCGCGATGTAGTCGGAGAAGTACGGGCGCGCGTTGTGGCGCGAGAGCTGAACTATCTGCCAACGGCTCAGATCGCTGAAGATCTCTTCCTGCAGGCGACGGGCCTTCTTCTCGAGGCGACCGATCTCGGCGGTCATGTCGACCGCGCCCGAGGAGGACAGGGTCTTGAGCTCGTCGATCTTCTTCTCGAGCAGCAGGAGCGGACGCTCGAACTCGAGGGAGTGCGCGATGTTGATTGCGGCCATGTGCGGCGTGGTGTCGTCGAGGTGGGCCGCGTCGTCAAGGAGGGAAACTCTGCCTCCCTCTCCCCTGCGGGGGAGAGGGAGAGAGCTGAATCAGGCGGCCTTGCTCTTGAGCACCGCGGCCGCCGCGTACCAGCTGGTGCGGAAGCCCTTGAGCTCGCGCAGCCCGGCCGGGTGACGGCCCAGCGCCGGCGCCATGGTCACCGGCAGGCCGATCTTCTTCTCGACCACCTTCGCCACCTCGAGCTCGTTCTTGCGGCGCTCTTCGGTGACGAGGCAGGTGGTCTTCGGCAGCACCCGGTTCACCAGCACCCGCTCGACCGGCAGCGAACGCGCCTTGAGCGAATCGACGATGCGCTCGGCGGCGGGCACGGAGAGCTCTTCGCCGCGCGTCACCACGATGAAGCGGCACTCGTTGGGGTTGAGGGTCGCCTTCTCGAAGCGATCGAGGTGCGCCTGCAGCGCCTCCACCCAGCTGAGCAGCGGCTGGCCGCCCTTCGCCTTGTACTTGGTGGCCACCGCGTGAATCGAAGCGAGCCACGGCCGCGCGATGCCCGGCAGCTCGAGGATGCGCAGCGAGTTCGAGGAAGGCGCGGGATCGATGACGATGCGCTTGAACCGCTCCTGCACCAGCGCGTCGGTGAGGGCGCTGACCGCCGCCAGCTCGTCCATGCCCACCGGGGCGAGGTCGAGCAGGTTGCGGAACAGCTCCTTGTCGAGCGAGAAGGTCTCGCCCTTCGCCTCGGGCCCGAACAGGGGCTCGGCGAGCTCCTTGAGCTTCTTCTTCAGGTTGCCGAACCAGTTCGCGAAGTCGATCTCGCGCGCGTAGAGGCCCTTGGTGCCCTTCACCTGGGTCTCGGTGTCGGTCAGCCGGCTCTGCAGCACGTCAGACAGCGAGTGCGAGGGATCGATCGAGAGGAGCAGCACCGGCCCTTCCTTCTCGGTCAGCGTCACCGCGGCCGCGGCGGCGCACGAGCTCTTGCCCACGCCACCGGAGCCCACGAAGAAGATGAAGCGGGTGGGCGGAATCGGGGGCGCCGCCATCGGAGGCATCGAGGGCGCGCGCACCAGCGCGGGGGGCGCCTCGGCGGGAGTGAACTGCAGCTGCCTGGTCTCCTTGCCGGTCGACCATTCTTTCGCGAACTTCTTCACGTCGTCCTGGCCGCGGGGCCCGACGATGCGGCGCTGCACCAGCTCGACCTTTCCCGACATCGTCTGGAACTTGCGCACGTGCGGCGCCTGCAGGCCGCGGCGGTTCTCCACCTCGCGGCTGCCCTTCCCGTCCTCGATCATGTCCGCGATGATCTCGGCCACGGGAATGGCGCGCTCGGTGAGGCCCTTCACCAGGTTCTTGATCTGCGACTCGCCCACCGGCTCGGCGACGGCGCACACGTGCATGGCGAAGCGCTTCGGATCTTTGAGCATCGCGTTGACTGCGTCGGCGCGGGTCGCCAGTTCGTCCACCGCAGTGGGCGCGCGCGGGGTGATCTTCGAGGGCCGCTGGGTGCGCTCGGCGCGCACCAGCCCGACGAGGCGGCGCACGTTGGTGGCGTGATCGAGCAGCCGCAGGGTGTGCGTGCTCGACCAGCCGTCGATCACCACGCGCTCGTATTCCTTGCCTTCGGAGAGCTCGAGCAGGTTGAAGAGGAAGCCCACCTCACCCTGGTTGGTGAGGCTCGCCTCGAGCACCTTCTTGAGATCGTCCTCGGACAGGACCGCGCCCTTGGTCACCGCGGCCATCAGCTGCGGCTTGGCGAACTTCAGGTACGCCTCGCCGAGCGCCGGGAAGTCGACCTCGGCGGCGAACAACCCGCCGGCGCCTTTGCCCAGGGCAATCTTGGTGGGCTTGTTGGTGAGCTTCTTCTTGAGGAGATCTGCCACGCCGCCGGGCGTCTCGAGGGAGAGCAACAGCACGCGCTCTTTCCCGTTGGCCTCGAGCAGGTTCATGGCGTAGGCAGTCGCGAGAGTCGACTTGCCAGCACCGCCTTTTCCGGCAAAGAAGTGGATCACGGGTCCGTGACTCATTGGTAATGCGCCTTCCTGGAAAGTGGCTGACCGGGAAATGGTGGTTGGGACAGGACTGCCCGGCCGTTAGGGGCCGGATCTTCGTTCACTTGACCCCTGTCGGTCAAGGTAGGACCCTGCTTTTTCAGAGGGTTTGCACGTACCCCCGCTGGTAGCGCTGCACCTCGGATCGCACCGGTTTCAGTTGGGCGATCAACGAGTTAACCCCTTCCTGGGGCAGCGTCTCACCGCAGGTGAGGATGTCGGCCGCGGCGTATTCGTGCTCGGGCCAGGTGTGGATCGAGAGGTGACTCTCGGCGACCAGCACCACCACGCTCACGCCGTGCGGCTCGAAGTGATGCTTCACCGAGCCGAGCACGGTGCACTTCGCGGCCGCCGCGGCAGCCATCAGGGCCTGCTCGAGGCGAAGGGGATCGTCGAGCAGCGCGCCCTCCACCCCCCACAATTCCAGATGCACGTGCGTCGCGAGGGCGTTCACGCGTAGCGCTTGCGCACGAGGAAGACGATCGCGTCTTTCGCCGAGGCCTCGGTGTAGCCGAACCGCTTGACCATCTCGTCCATGGTGTTGCGCACCTGCTGCTGTTCCTTGGGCGAGAGCGAGCTGCGCTCGTCGGAGAGGTACTTGAGGATGTTCTCCACGTTGCGCTTCAAGGTGCGCTTGCGCTCTTCGAAGAAGTGATCGGACAGCCGCTTGAAGAGGTCGGGGAAGATGCGCGCGTAGTCGACCACGAGGTCGGGGTTGTCGATGCGCCAGGCCCCCACGGTGGAGATCAACGAGCGTCGGAAGCCGGTGGCGTCTTCGCCTTTGGGCATCACGTAGCCCTCGAACTCCGCCAGGCGGCCTTCGTCGGGTTTCTCCTGCGCGCCGGAGTGCTTGTTCTGCACCCGATCGCCCTTGATCCACGCGGAGACGGTCTGCACGTACCGCTCGAACAGCTCCACGTACTGCTGTTCGCTCACCAGGCCCATCGAGTCACGCACCTCGCGATCGACGACGTCGAGGTAGTCGTTCTCGACCACGCGCACGAACTCGGCGTGATCGTGGTACCCGTCGACGATCTCCTGCTGCAGGTACTCGTAGACGCTCTTGTCGCGGGTGAGCGCGAGCAGCTCCTTGAGCACGGCCAGCGGGTGCAGCGAGTCGTGCTCGGGTGACTGCGCGGCGTTGAAGAGCGCGGTCTTGATCTCGCGCGCCGAGGCGCCGGAGCGGCCTTCGTAGTTGGGGTACGAGTCGCTCTCCTCGTAGAGCAGCGGGACCAGCTTCTTGAGCTCGCGCTGCTGCTGCACCGTGAGCCTGTCGGGCGCCTCGCCGTCCTGGTACAGGCGCAGCTTCTCCATGGGAGAGAGGCGCTCGACCAGCATGCGCGCCTCGGGAGGGTATCGATCGGGGATGGGCTTCTTGAGCCTCGTGAGCACCGCCCACATGGCGGCGACCCGGGTGGCGTGGGGCGCGACGTGGCGGCCCACCGTGCGCGGCGTCACCTGGGCGTCGTAGACCTCGCGCTCCAGCTTCCAGCGGCGCAGGTAGGGCACGCGCACCAGCTCGATGCGGCCCTTGAACGAGCTGAAGTCGGGCAGCTCCTTGAACGCGGCGAGGTGCTTCTCGTTCGAGGAGGCCAGCAGCACCTCGTCGAGCTGCAGCACCATGTGCTCCAGCGGCACTTCCTGCGTCTCGGAGAAGCCCAGCAGGTACTTGAAGGCCTCCAGCGGTCGCTTGAGCAGGTCGGCGTATTCGATGAGGCCGCGGTTCGCGCTCACCAGCGGGCCCGCGGGCTGGAAGAGCACCACGCTGTGCAGCGCGGCGGGCAGGTTCGCCTGCGTGCGATCGGCGGAGACCTGCTGGTAGGCCGCGTCGACGCTCATCTGCGGCTCGACCGTGAAGGTCCCCACCTGGTAGCGGCGCGACACGTAGAAGCGCTCGACCTGCACGTGGCGCAGCACCTTGAGCCAGTCGCCCGAGTAGCTCGCCAGCAGCGCGTCGAAGATCTTCCGGTTGGTGGTCGAGAGCTCGCCTTCCACCAGGTACAGCGGCGCCACCGAGTCGGAGTCCTTGTTCCCGAAGGCCTCGTCGAGCAGCTTGCGGCGCTCCTCGCGCGGAATGAGGAAGAGCGGGTGCGCGCGCAGCGGGTTGGTGAGCCGCAGATCGATGTCTTCGGCCTCGAGGTGCGCGTACGAGGTGACGGGCCCCTGCCCGCCCACCTTCTCGCCGAAGCCGATGCTGCCCTTGACCAGCTTCTCCTTCGGGAAGACCCAGTTGAAGGTGTAGAGCGCGCCCTCGGGAGTGCCGCTGTAGATCTCGAGGCCGCGCTTGAGCGACTCGGCCAGCGACGACTTCGCCGAGCCGTTGGGCCCGTGCATGAGGATGAGCTTGTTGATCCGCCCGCCCCGCACGAAGTTGCCCAAGAGCCGGTAGAGCGCGTTCTGCACCTCTTCCTGGCCGGCGACGCGCACCTGGTGGCCGTCTTTGACCGCGTCGAAGACCTTGAAGCGGCGCACCTGGCCCGAGGGGTGACTGACCTGCTCGGTGCCGAACGAGTCGATGGCGTCCTTGAGGTACTGGGCCGCGTTGCGCGCCTGCAGCCGGGGCGCCGCGCTGAAGAGCTGGAGGTACTCTTCGAAGGAGAGCAGCGAGCGGTTCTTCGCGAAGTCGCTCGAGACCGTGCTGCCTACGTCCTGAAGAAAGCGTCGCGCGTCCATGAGGGTGGAGTGTAACTGGGTCGCGGTGACGCGGGCGGATCTTCAAGCCCCTGTGCGAGCGCGCGCTCGACGCGTCTTGACCGAAGTGCTTTCACGCCGAAGACTGCGCCGATGACGAACTCCCGTCGGGCGGCGGTGGCGGTGGTGTTGGTGGCGTGGGTCGCGATGGGCTGCGTGCCGCGCGTGCAGCTGCCGGAGCTTCCCCCACCCGAGGCGCCCCTGGCAGAGCCCTCCGCCCCCCGCAGCTAGCGAAGGAAGCGGCGCCGTGAGAGCAGGCTGAGCGCCCCGAGGATCGCGAAGAGCTCGCCACCGCCCGGGGTGTTGCAGCCGCAGCCCGGCCGGATCTTCCCGGTGTCGAAGGGCACGTAGGTGTCCCACTTCGAGGGGCCGGCGTCGGGCGCCTCCGTGCCGGCATCGAGCTCTTCGACCGGGGTGCCGGCGTCCTGCTCGATGAAGCCCGCGTCCTCCACGCCCGCGTCCACCTCGGGGAGGCCCGCATCGACGTCGGGGGTTCCCGCGTCGAGCGGGGGGATCACGACGCCCGCGTCGCCGCTGAAGGTCACGCAGCCGTTGCCGGTGATGCGCGAGTCCATGGTGCCGCGGCCGTCGGTGGCGAAGTTGAACCACGGGCCCCAGCGGTTGCGGTAGCGGTTCACCTTGTCGAGCATCGTCTGCGAGAGCGCCGTCTGCCCGGGCGCGAGCACCACGATGAAGGCCACCCGCCAGCAGCGCGCGGCCGAGGGCGAGCCGGGAATGCGGGCGCCCATGGCGCGGACGATCTCGTCGGCGGTGATGTCGTGCCGCGTCCACCCGGAGACCGTCATACCGCTCGAGGTGCGGCCCATCGCCACCGTGTCGACGCCCTTGCCCAGGTCTGCGGGATCCTCGAGCACCAGCATCGGGTCGACCTCGGTCGAGGCGCGCAGGCCCATCAGGTATTGATCGATCTGGCTGTACTTCCGCTCGCAGCCTTTGAGCTCGTAGCTGCCGTTGCCCAGATCACGAATGCAGCTGCCGTACATCACCGAGCGCGAGTCGGCGTAGTGGCTGTAGTGCTGGTTGGGCGAGCCGCCCTGCCCCGTGTCGTCGGCGCCCGAGAAGCCGCGGATGAAGTGCTGGCGCGCCCGCCCATCGTTCTGATCGAACTCGGCGCCCATCAGCCAGTGGTGCCCGTACTCGTGCCCCAGCATCTCGATGCCGGTGAGGCTGGTGATGCCGGGGATCGGCACGCCCAGCGACGGCGCCCAGTCACTGTCGGGGTTCGAGGGCAGCGCCTCCGGCCCAGGGGGGCCGAAGAAGGTCGCCGTGCGCCCGAGCGTGCCCATGAAGACGCACTGGCCGATCTTCGACGAATCGTACGTGCTCGCCCACGACGCGTTCTGGCGGCCATAGCCGGTGCCCTCGGCGCGCACGGGCGAGCCCTGCCAGACGTTGTCGAGGTCGGTCAGCGTCTCCGAGGCGGTGAAGGTGATCACCCCGTCGAAGAGATCGGGGATGCCGGCCGCGCGCGCCGCGTTGAAGGCCGCGCGGCAGAACTGCTCCTGGTGGCTCGGGAACAACGAGGTGTTGTCCATGCCGACGAGGTTGTTGATGGCGCCGCTCGGATCTTGAACGATCACGATGTCGCCGTTGATCGTCACGGGCTGAGCGAGCCCCAGCGCGGACGCCAGCAGCACTGCCAAGATGAAGAACCGAGCGGTCATGAAACCTCCGACAACAAAGGTTTCGCGCATAGACCACAAGGTGGGTCCTCGCCGCAAGGCAGCGGCCTCCTTCGGCTTTTCCTCTCAGGCGCTGAGAAAAAAGCACGGACCTGGAGGCGTCCCTGAAGGCACGGGCTATATGGGCGGAATGCCGCGTCGGGGATGGCTCGCACTGCTGTGTCTTTCGATCTCGAGCGCCTGCCCGCCGATCAACTCGACGCCGTGCAGTGAAGACTCCGAGTGCCGCGCCGATCAGCGTTGCCGCCGGGGCGCCTGCGGGCCCATCTGCCTGGAAGACACCGACTGCGGCGACACCCAGGTGTGCCTGGTCGACGGCACGTGCGGAGCGCGGCCGCAGTGCACCTCGAGCGTGGACTGCGCGGTGGGCTTCACCTGCTCGCAGGGCCTGTGCCAGTGCGACGATGACAGCGCCTGCGCGGCGAACCAGCAGTGCCTGAGCGGGAGCTGCCAGACGAGGCCTCGTTGCACCGCCGACGCCGACTGCCGCGGCACCGGCGGGCGCTGCGAAGTGACGCAGGGGTTGTGCCTGCCGATCTGCACCATGCCGCAGGACTGCGCGCCCACCCTCGATCCCCGGGTCGCGTTCGCCCTCTACACCTGTGACATGGGCACCTGCACGAGGCGCTGCACCCAGGATCTCCAGTGTGGTGGCCAGAGCCTCATCTGTCGCAACGGCCTGTGCACGAGCTCAGACTGCGCGCAGCTCAGCGACTGCCCCGCGGGCCAGTACTGCACCTCGGCCACCTTCGGGCGCTGCATCGCGTACACCACCTGCACCACCACCTCGCAGTGCCTGCGCAACTCCGAGTGCAAGCGCTTCCCCCAGACCCAGTGCCCGCCCGGGTTCGACTGCACGCAGGCGATCTGCCAGGAACTGCAGCGCTGCCTCTCGGACGGCGACTGCGTGTCGGGGGTGCCCGGCACCATGGGGGCCGAGGTGATCGGCTACTGCGAGGAAGGCCACTGTCAGCCCAGCCCCACCTGCGTGGTGAGCGCGCAGTGCACCTTGGGCAAGAGCTGCATCGGGGGGGTCTGCGTGCCGACGGTGTGCCGGGGCCACCTCGAGTGCGGGGTCGATCGCGCCTGCGTCGACGGCGCCTGCGTCAGCCCCCCTGCCCCCGAAGACATCGACGCCATGCGGCTGACGCCCACCACCGGCTTCCTGGTCGAGGGCGACGCCCTGCAGCTGCGCGTGATCGTCTACCGCCTCGACGGCAGCAGCTACCCGCTGGACTTTGCCACCTTCGAGGTGAAGGACGCGCAGGGCCAGCCCTCCACCGGGGCGACCGTCAGCGGCTCGGGGGTGGTGAGCACGGTGATGGCGGGCGAGGTGCGGATCCGCGCGAGGGTGACGGGCAGCGCGCTGATGACCAACGAAGCGCAGCTGACGATCATCCCCCGGGTGATGATGGGCCGCCGGGTGATCGTCACCGACGCC
>VFKJ01000321.1 GCA_009885595.1 Myxococcales bacterium
CCCTGCTATGACTCGGGACCTCCGCCGGTCTGTGCGCGAAGCGTGGATCGTCAGCGCCGTCCCGACCCCCATCGGCCGCTACGACGGCGTCCTCCGTTCGGTTCGCCCCGATGACCTCGCGGCGATCGCGATCGGCGCTGCGGTCGAACGCGTCCGACTGGACCCCGCGCTCATCGATGACGTGATCCTGGGCAACGCGAACGGCGCGGGCGAGGAGAACCGGAACGTGGCGCGCATGGCGGCGCTGCTCGCGGGCCTGCCGAACACGGTGCCCGCGGCGACGGTGAACCGCCTGGGCGGCAGCGGGCTCGAGGCGATCATCCAGGGAGCGCGGCAGATTCGCCTGGGCGAGGCGGACCTGGTGATCGCCGGCGGGGTGGAGTCGATGACCCGCGCGCCCTGGAGCACGCCCAAGCCGAACGAGGCCTTCCCCGGCGGCAAGCTGGAGTCCTGGGACACCTCGTTGGGCTGGCGCTACCCGAACCCGAAGCTGGCGGCGATGTTCCCGCTCGAGGGCATGGGGGAGACCGCGGAGAACGTGGCGGAGCGCCTCAAGATCTCCCGCGAGGATCAAGATCGGTTCGCCCTCGCCTCTCACCAGAAGGCCGTGCGCGCGCAGCAGTCCGGCGCGTTCGCCGCCGAGCTGGTGGCGGTCGACCTGCCGCAGAAGAAAGGCCCTTCCACGGTGGTGTCGCAGGACGAGCAGCCGCGGGGCGACTCCACCTACGAGAAGCTCTCGACCCTCAAGGCCGCCTTCCGCGAGGGCGGCACGGTGACGGCGGGAAATTCCTCGACGCTCAACGACGGCGCTTCCGCGGTGGTGTTGATGAGTGAGCGCGCGGTGAAGGCGTGGGGGAAGACGCCGCTGGCGCGCTTCGTCTCCAGCGGCACCGCGGGCGTCGATCCGCGGGTGATGGGCCTGGGGCCGGTCCCCGCCACCCGCACCGCGCTCGAGCGCGCGCAGTGGAAGCTCACCGAGGTCGATCTGATCGAGCTCAACGAAGCCTTCGCCGCCCAGTCGCTGGGGTGCATTCGCGAGCTGGGGCTCGACGACACCAAGGTGAACGTCAACGGCGGTGCGATCGCGTTGGGTCACCCGCTGGGCATGAGCGGGGCGCGCATCGTCGCCACCCTGACGCACGCGATGAAGGCGCGCGGCGCGAAGAAGGGCCTGGTGGCGATGTGCATTGGCGTGGGCCAGGGCATCGCCGCCACCTTCGAGGCCCCATGAGCTGGGTCGCTCCATGAAGCACCCCTTCTTCAAGGGGCTGGTGGCGCCGCTGCACATCTCGCATCGCGGGGGGGCGGCGCTCTACCCCGAGAACACCCTGTACGCGTTCGAGCGCGCGATGAAGGTGCACCGCACCGACATGCTCGAGCTCGACGTGCACGCCTCTTCCGACGGGGAGATCGTGGTGGCGCACGACCCCACCCTCGAGCGCTGCACCAACGGCGCGGGGCCGCTGAGCGCCCTGCCCTTTCACGAGCTGGCGAAGCTCGACGCCGCCTTCCACTTCACCCCGGTGGGCGAGGTGGGCACGCCGCTGCGCGGCAAGGGCATCACCTTGCCCAGCCTGCGCGAGGTGATCGCGGCGAGTGGACGGCTTCGGCTGAACGTCGAGCTCAAGAGCGAAGGCGCGATCGAGCCCTTCGTCGCGCTGGTGAAGAAGGAACAGTGCCTCGAGCGCCTCTGCATCGGCAGCGAGCACGACGCCATCGCGGCCGAGCTGGCGCGGCTGTTGCCCCAGGCGTGCCACTTCTTCCCGCGCGACGCGCTGGCGGCCTTCGTGCTGCCGACGAAGAGCGGCGAGCCGCCGGACGACGATCCCCGCTACACCGTGCTCGACATGCCGTACCGGTGGGAGGACGTGGTGCTGTTCGACGCGGCCCTCGCCGAGGTGGCGCAGAAGCACGGCAAGTGGATCAACGTGTGGACGGTCGATGAAGAGGTCGAGATGCACCGCTGCATCGTCGCGGGCGTAGGCGGGGTGATGACCGACCGTCCCGACGTGCTGCGCGCGGTGCTGAGCTGAAGAGTCACCTCGTTCAGCTGGGCCGCGAGGGCCTGGCCTCGGGAAAGCCCGTCACGGGAGGCGGCAGCCCCAGGCACTCGCGCACCGCCTGCA
>VFKJ01000570.1 GCA_009885595.1 Myxococcales bacterium
ACGATCGCCGAAGCTGCGCTTGGCGCCGAAGCCCGGCTTGCCGCCGCGCTCATCACGATCGCCGAAGGTGCGCTTGGCACCGAAGCCGGGCTTGCCGTCACGATCGCCGAAGCTCCGCTTCGCACCGAAGCCTGGCTTCCCGCCGCGCTCGTCACGATCACCGAAGGTCCGTTTCGCACCGAAGCCTGGCTTCCCGCCGCGCGCGTCACGATCACCGAAGCTGCGCTTCGCGCCGCGATCGCCGAAGCCCGGCTTGCCGCCGCGCTCGTCGCGATCACCGAAGGTCCGCTTCGAGGGGCGATCACCCAAGCCCGGCTTGCCGCCGCGCTCGCTCCGGTCACCGGACGCCGACCTGCCGCCCCGCTCGTCTCGATCGCCGAAGGTCCGCTTCGCCGCGCGATCCCCGTAGGCCGGCTTGCCGCCGCCCTCGTTGCGTTCACCGAAGGTCCGCTTCGCGCCGCGATCGCCGAATGCCGGCTTTCCGCCAAAGCTGCGCTTGTCGCCTCCTCCTTCGCTGCTGAACCCGCGCCGGGGGCGATCGCCACCGCGATCCGCGCTGGGCGGGCGCGTGCTCGGACGGCCGACGAACGGCTTCTCCTCGACGGGCGCGGTCTCGACGACCTCAGCGGGCTCGTCCTCGAGCGAGAGCTCAGGCTCCTCGCCCTCGGGCGCCTGCCTCGACTCCGCTTTGGGTGAACGGTCTTTGTCTTCTTCCCCGCGCTCGGACTTGACGCGTCGACCCTGCGGCTGCGTCTCCTCTTCCGGCTCGAAGCCGGGGGCTGCGTGGCCATGCCGGCGCGCGGGCAGCGTGAGCCTGGGCTCAGGCTGGGCGTCACCATCAGCAGCGGCCTTCACGCGGCGGATCTCGTCGTTGCTGAGCGCTCGCAGCTCGCCGGGCCGAAGCCCGTGCACCGGCAGACCCGCGTGCGCGGGCCGGTACAGCCGAACCACGGGGTGCCCGATGGCCGCGCACAGGCGCTTCACCAGGTGCTGCCGTCCCTCGGTGACCACGATCTTCACCCAGGTGTTCCGCTCGGCCTTCTCGAAGATCTTCGCCTCGACGGCCTTCGCCATGCCGTCCTCGAGCCGCACTCCCTCGACCAGCTTCGCCAGCGACGCCTCGTCAGGCACGCCCTTCACCTTGGCGAGGTAGACGCGCGGCACCTGGTGGCTGGGGTGCATCAGCTTGTTGGCGAGATCACCATCGTCGGTGAGCAGCAGCGCGCCCTCGGCGTCGTAGTCGAGCCTTCCCACCGGGAACACCCGGCCGCCGGCGTCCTTCGCGTAGTCGCCCACGGTGGGGCGCCCCTCGGGATCGGAGAGGGTGGTGACGACTCCGGGCGGTTTGTAGAACAGGAAGTACTTCCGCTCGGGGTTGACGGCGACCAGCTTGCCGTCGACCACCACCAGATCCTTCTGCGGATCGATCTGGGTGCCGAGCACGGTGATGATCTTGCCGTTCAGCTTGACGCGGCCGTCGACGATCATCTCTTCGGCGTGACGGCGGGAAGCGACTCCAGCGCGGGAAAGATACTTTTGCAGGCGTTCCATCGTAATCGTCAGCTCTCAGAGCCCGTGGGTGGGTGCGGCGGTGCTGCAGGTGTCGTCCCGGGCTCTGGGGGCGGCTGCGGCGGGTTCAGGATCTTGGCGGCGGACTTCGAGGTGACGTCGGCCTGATCGATGGCGGTCTCGAGCAAAGCGAGGGCGGCCTCGGAGGCCTGGTCTTGCGCGGCGAGCTTTTCCTGCAGCGAGTTGTCGGAGAGCTCCTCGAGGATGCCGGCGACCGGCTTGGGTGCCTCGCGCTCGACGATCTCCTGGTTCTCTTCGCTGAGCTCCTGGAACTCGCGCAGCGTCGGCAGCGCCGAGAGGCTCTTGAGCGCGAAGAACTCGAGGAACTCGCGGGAGGTGCCGTAGAGGATGGGCCGGCCGACCTCTTCCTTCTTGCCGACGATCTTGATCAGACGCCGATCGAGCAGCGCCTTGAGCACCGCGCCCGAGTCGACGCCGCGCACGTCTTCGATCTCCGGGCGGGTCACGGGCTGGCGGTAGGCGATGAGCGCGAGCGTCTCCACGGCGGCGCGCGTGAGGCGCTGTGGCTTCACCTTGAGGAAGCGGCGCACGTACTCGGACGCCTCGGGCACGGTGCGCAGCTGCCAGGCGCCCGCCACCTCGTGGAGCATGATGCCGCCGCCGGTGAGGGTGCCGACCAGCTCGTGCAGCGCCTTCTCGATCTTCTCGCGATCGATGCCGGTGGTGTCGAAGAGCTGATCGAGGGTGAGCGGCTGCGGCGCGACGAAGAGCACGCTGTGGATCACGTTGCGGATCTGCGGCTCGGTGAGCTTGCGCGACTTCGCGAGGATCTTCTCGAACGAGCTCTCGGACTCTTCGGGCGCGTCGATGTCGGCGGCGTCGACGTCTTCGAGCTCGGGATCGCCGGCGGGGCCTTCGGTGACGGCAGCCACCTCCTCTTCGGAGAAGGGGCTGGGCCCGCCGCTGCCTTCGTCGTTCTTCTTATTCGTACTCACGGTCGATCTCCTCGGAGGGGGCCACGCCACCCTCGGTGCCGAACTCGGCCAGCGCGTCACCCTTCTCGCTGATCAGAATGTCTTCGCTGCCTTCGGCCTGGTGCACGCGCACCAGCTTGAGCTTGCACATCTCCAGCAGCGCCAGGAACGTGATCACCACGTCGCTGCGCACGCGCGCGCCCTCGAAGAGCCCGTAGAAGATCACCGCGTGGCCCTTGCCCTCGGCGCGGATCTTGTCGGCGATGCGGTACATCGCCACCGAGAGCGAGAGGTGTTCCCGGGTGACCTCGTGCTGCTTCTTGGGCTCGAGCGCGGCCAGCACGCGATCGAGCGCTTCGATCAGCTTGTAGATGCTGATCTCCTGCAGCCCCACCTCTTCGTCGTCCAGCGGCACTTCTTCCACCGCCACCCGGCGGGGGAAGACGTCGCGATCGAGGATGGGGTTCGTCGCCAGCTCATCGGCGGCGGCGCGGTACTTCTGGTACTCGAGCAGGCGGCGCACCAGCTCGGCGCGGGGGTCGAGCTCTTCCTGCAGCGCGGCGGAGTCCTGGCCGGGCGGGAGATCTTCGCGCGGCAACAGCATGCGCGACTTGAGGTGCAGCAGCGTCGAGGCCATCACCAGGAACTCGCCGGCGATGTCGAGGTTGATCACCCGCATCGCGTCCAGGTGCGCGAGGTACCTCTCGGTGATCAGCGCCATCGGGATGTCGAGGATGTCGAGCTTGTGCTCGCGGATCAGGTGCAGCAGCAGATCGAGCGGGCCCTCGAAGTTGGGCAGCGCGATGCGGAAAGCGTCGCGGGGAGCGATCACTTCCGTCAGTGCGTCATCAGGTGCAG
>VFKJ01001122.1 GCA_009885595.1 Myxococcales bacterium
GCTCTTCGGGCACCTCAAGGGCAGCTTCACGGGCGCGACCACGAACAAGAAGGGCCTGTTCGAGGCGGCCGACGGCGGCACCATCTTCCTCGACGAGATCGGCGACATGCCGGCGGCCACCCAGGTGCGGCTGCTGCGGGTGCTGCAGGAGGGCGAGGTGAAGCGCGTGGGCGCCAACGAGTCGATCAAGGTCGACGTGCGGGTGATCGCCGCCACCAACGTGGACCTCGCCAAGGCCAAGGAGCAGGGCCGGTTCCGCGAGGATCTGTTCTACCGCCTCAACGTGATCACCGTGCGCCTGCCGCCCCTGCGCGACCGCCCGGAAGACATTCCGCTGCTCGCGCAGCACTTCCTGCAGATCTACGCGGCCAAGGTGGGGAAGAAGGTCAACGTGATCACCCCGGCGGCGATGGAGGTGCTCACCGGTGCGCGCTGGGTCGGTAACGTGCGCGAGCTGGAGAACTGCCTCGAGCGCGCGGTGGTGCTGACGATGGGCTCGCAGGTCGACGTCGAGGATCTGCCGCCTGAGCTCCGCGACGGGGAGCAGCGCGGCGGGGGAGAGCTGGAGGTGTTCAGCCTGGCGCACCTGCCCTACGCGCAGGCCAAGAAGCTCGCGATGCGCGCGTTCGAGCGGCGGTACCTGTCGGCGCTGCTGGACAAGTCGAGCAACAACGTCTCGATGGCGGCGCGGGCGGCGGGCGTCGATCGGTCGAACTTCCGGCGGCTGCTCAAGCAGTACGAGGTCGGGGGGCGCAGCATGAAGCCCGTGATCGACGACGACGAGAACGACACCGGCTCGAGTGACAGCGGCGAGTTCGGCGAACCGGCGAACTGACAAACTGTCTCCCTCTCCCCCGCGGGGGAGAGGGTCGGGGAGAGGGCTTACCCGGGCTTACCCATCTTCCCCCGGCTCCCTGGGAGCGCGCTTTGCCCGGATCTCGTCAATCCGCTCGCGATGACGCGCCTCGTACCCATTGCGGCCCGGCTCGAAGAACTTCTCCGATCGCAGCCCCTCGGGCAGGTAGCTCTCCACGACGAAGTGCCCCTCGAAGTCGTGCGGGTACTGATACCCGCCGCCGTACCCGAGCGACTTCATCAGCTTCGTCGGCGCGTTCCGCAAGTGCATCGGCACCGGCAAGGGACCGTGCTTCTGCACCGCCTCGCGCGCCTTCGCATAGGTGGTGAGCGCGGTGTTCGATTTGGGCGCCATCGCCAGGTAGGTGACGGCCTGGGTGAGGGGCAGGGTGCCCTCGGGGAAGCCCATCAGCTCTACCGCCTGCA
>VFKJ01000914.1 GCA_009885595.1 Myxococcales bacterium
CGCTCAGGGAGAGGCGGCTGCAGTCGAAGATGGGCGGGGTGGTGGGTCGACAGGTCTCGCGACCGGCCACACAGTTCGCGGTGCCATCGCTTTCGCGCAGCGCTCCGGACGCACAGGTGACCGGCACCGGCTCGCAACCCGGGGTCGCGTCACACGAATAGGAGTTGAGCCCTTCACAGGCGGTGATCAGCCCGTCGCGGTTCTCATCCCACGGGGTGTTGCCGTCGGGGCTGCACGACATCATCACCGCCATCGTTGCCACCATCAGGGTCTGCCGCATGTCGGAATCCTCACCAGGGCCGGGAGGGTTCCCGGCGTGCGCTGGCCTGCCTGTGCAGGTGGGATGCCGGGGGGAAAGTCGTGCAGATCCGCACACCTGGCGGGGTGCAGGCGGTGGATCACTCAGAGGTCAGCGGTGAATTTCCGTGAGTGGAGGGAACAGCTTTGGTTTCCCCTCTCCCCGACCCTCTCCCCCTTCAGGGGAGAGGGAGGTTAGTCCGTGCTCTCGCCCCAGGGGCTGGCGGTGCTGGTGACCTTCTGCAGCTCCCAGGCGGCGAGCGCGTCGACGCAGCGGTCGAGCTCGCTGGTGAGCGACCTTGCCCGCTTCGAGGCCAGGTAGCCCTGCGCGAACTCCTGCAGCCGCACGCCGAGGAACAGCCGGGCGAGCGTCACCTCGCTCTGCTCGAAGAACTCCACGAAGCGCAGCGCGAAGCCGGTGCGACCCTTGCCGTCACGGCCGGGCGACTCGGTGCGGATGATCTCCGCGCGCGCCAGCACCGGGTCTTCCTCGGGGTCGAGCGCGAAGCTCGTTCGCACCTCGGTGCCCACCGGCAGGAAGAAGGTCGACTCGAGGAACGCGCCGCTCACCGACACGTTGCCCGAGCGCAGGGTGGCCTCGAAGCGCAGGTCGTCGCCTTCCCCCACCCACAAGCGGAAGGGCACGTTCATCTTCGCGCGGGGAAACTGGCGGTGCTCCGGGCCGTCGTGGGGATCGAGCTGCGCCGTGACCCTCGGCCGCGCCGGGACTGCCTGCTTCGGGGCCGGCGTCTGCGCGCGGGTGACGACGAGGGGCGGGGGAAGCGGCTTCTTCAGCGTGGCCATGCGCTCTTTGAGCACAGTGCCGCGCGCGCGTCAGCGGTTCGCGCAGATCACCGCGCGTCGTCGTCTTCTGGCGCAGGGGTGGGCGCGGGGGTGCCGTGCGCTTCCTCCACCTCCTTGAGCTTCGCCTCGGCGGCCTCGAGCGCGCTGGCCGCCTTCTCCATCTCGCGCTCGAGGCCGGCGAGCTGCCGCTCGAGCCTGGCGGGCACCGTCTGCCTGTGCTCGATCTTCGTCTGCAGCTTCTCCAGCGCGTCGTTCACCCTGTCGTAGCGCGCGCGCGCCTTCGCTACCGCCTGCGCCGCCGCCTGCCGCTCCACGTCGACCAGCGTCGCGCGGAACGAGGTGGGCTTCTTCACCGCGCTGAACGTCTTCGACACCGGGGCGTAGGGTTCCTTCCTCAGCTCGAGGGTGTGCTTGCCCTTCGGCGAGACGAACACGTCCAGCGGGGAGCGGCCCAGCCAGGCGCCGTCCACGAACACGTCGGCCTGATCAGGCGTCGACCCGACGGCGATCTTCACCCCGGGCTCCAGGGTCAGCGCCAGGCGGGTCTCGCCCGACGGCAGCCGCTGCGAGTGCCGCAGGGGTTGATGGCCGTCGAGCAGCACCAGCAGCTCGAGCTCGCCGGGCTCGAGGGGCTGCGCGACGCCGGGGGTGCGCGCCAGCACCTGCTCCGTGCCCACCAGCACCCGCGCGCCGGGGGGCGTCGTCTCCAGCTCGAGCCGCGCCGCTTCCTTCAAGTTGAAGCTGAAGACGAGGTGCTCGCGCGCGTTGGGCGTCTGCGATTGCGTCTGGGAAAAGTAGCCGCCCAGCTCGACCTTCACCTCGTTGCCCTGGCCGGCCGTCATCGGCGTCTCCAGCGGCGTGCGGCCCCGCAGCTGCCCGTTGACGAACACCTGGGCGCCGGGGGGAACGCTGGTCACCGTGGACAGCGGGTGCAGGCCCAGCGCCGGGTCCTCGGGGATGGTGCTCGAGCCCACTCCGGAAGGCCTGCTTTGCTGCGCGGAGTTCGCGGCGGCCGCGGCGCGCGCCAGCACCTGCGGCAGCGCGATGGCGGCGATCACCCCCAGCAGGAAGAAGAAGACCTGCAGGCAGGCGAAGATGAGCGCCACCCAGCGCGCCCCGGCCCCCAGCGCGCGGTCACGCCAGATGAACCAGCCGAAGAGGCCGGGGAACGCCGCTGCCGCGATGGAGCGCACCCAGTCGGTGCCGCCCGAGCGGTAGATGGCCACGAAGAGGAGAACGAAGAGGAGGGTGCAACAGCCACCGCCGGACTGCTCGCGGGTGGCGGCCATCGCCAGGCCGCTGGACACGGTGAGGGCCAGCGCCATGAGCCGGGACGGCATCATCGGGGGCCAGCATGGCACCCTCAGCCCAGAATCTCTGCCTCCGCGAGCAGCCGCTTGGCGAGCTCGCCTTCGGTCTTCGCTGAGAGCTCGGTGAGCAGGCGCTTGATGGCCACCCGCCGCTCCTTCTCCACCTCGAGCTCGGTCTCCAGCAGGGCGACGCGGGCCGTGAGCTCGGCGGTGGCGTCTTCGATCTTCAGGTCCACCACGTTCTGAAAGAGGTCGAGCTCGGTGCCCTTCTGGAAGATGGTCGACTCGCTCTTGCGCAGAGACTTCTCCATCGCGCGCAGCGCCTGGGCCAGGGCCTCGCGCTCGGTCTGCACCTTGCGGTGCTTCATCGCCTGCTTCACGCGCTCGATCACCAGCATGATGCTCTCGAAGGGCTTGAGCAGGTAATCGTCAGCGCCCAGCCGCATCGCCTCGAGCACCGACTCGGTGCTGACGTAGCCGGTGATCACCAGCCGCGCGGTGTCCGGGTACCGCTCGTTGATCACCTTGAGGAGCTCGAGCCCGCTCCTGCCCGGCAGGTTCTTGTCCGTCACCACCGCGCCGAAGGTGTGCGCCTCGAGCAGGATGATGGCGTCTTCGGCGTTGATGGCCGTCTTGGTGGCGAGGCCCGCTCGCTTGAAGCCCATCGACAGCACGTCGAGGATCGAACGCTCGTCGTCCACCAGCAGCACCATGTCCTGCGGGTCGCCCATGGGCCCAAGTCTCTTCCGGGGAAGGCACGGGCGCAACGAACGTGCTGCCCCTGATTCCGGTGAGGGCGGTGTGATCAGTAGACGAACTGTCGCGTCAGCTGCCCGCGCGCTGGGCGATGTAGATGACGTGCTTGAGGCCGCCCTTGCCGGGCTTCTCGTGGCGCACGGTGAAGCCGACCTTCTCCAGCCTGCGCGCGAACGACGGGTCGAAGGCCTCGCCCCAGATGGCGAAGATGCCGCCGCTCTTGAGCGCCCGCCGCGCGGTGTCGACGGCCTTGGCGCCGTAGAGCGGATCCTGCTTCTGCGTGCCCGCGTCGGGTCCCACGTAGAGGTCGATGACGATGGCGTCGAACTTCGCCTCGAGGCCGCTGTTCGCGGCGCGGGTGATGGACGTGGTCACGTCTTCGATCGCGACGGTCACCCGGGGGTCCTCCACGGCCTGGTCGGTGAGGTGGGCGAGGGGCCCGCGGCACCACTGCTCCACCACCGGGTTGAGCTCGGCGACCACCACCTTCGCGCCCTTCGGCAGCCGATCGAGCACCGCGCGCAGGGTGAAGCCCATGCCCAGGCCCCCCACCAGCACTCGCGCGGAAGCGAACGTCGCCAGCCGCTTGCAGGCCACCGCGCCCAGCGCCACCTCCGAGCGGTGCGCGGTGCTGGTCATCAACACCCGCCCGCCCACGGTGATGAGGAAGTCGTGGGCGTCGCGCTGCTTGAGCGAGAGGGGGCCTTCTTGGGTCTCGACCGTCTCGAGGGTGCGCAGCGGCTTCATGGCCGCGGTGCTTACCAGCACCGCTCAGAGCTTGTTGAGGAACGGCGAGGTGAAGGCCTCCGGCGGCAGCGTGCGCCTGCCCTCGGGAATGAGCTCCAGGTACGACGAGCGCCCGTGCGGCAGGCCGATGATGCGCCCGTCGGGCAGCGCCACCGCGCCGGACACCGAGCGGAACTGCGCGTCGCCCGTCTCGAAGTGCACCAGGGTGGCGCTGCCGTCGAGCCTGAAGGTGAGCGCGTCGGTGGCGCCGAAGGGCGGGGTGTAGATGTGCCCGTTGGTCGACCACGCGCCGAAGAACCAGGCGTTGGCGCTGCTCGCGCTCACGCCTGGCAGCGGAGGGGCCCAGCTGAAGACGCCTGACTGGTAGCGCAGCGGCGTCGCGTTTTGCTGGGGCGGCGCGATGGCGGAGTCGATGCCGCTGATGACGCCGCCGCCGGTGAACGCGGGCGCGCCGGTGGTGCGCGGGCGGGGCAGCAACCACACCTCGTCTTCTCCTCCGCCCCGCGAGGGGATGACGAGCAGCCCCGGCATATCGAGGAGC
>VFKJ01000065.1 GCA_009885595.1 Myxococcales bacterium
GACGTTGAAGGCGCTCTGCCAGGAACTTCACCGCAGACTGGTCGAGCGCGGGCTCCTCGGAACCCTCGGCGCGTTGAATTGGCTGCTTGCAGTTCCGATGACCGAGGAGGCGTTCTCCTCTCAAGTACGGCCTACTGAGGCGGGACTGCTTTGAGTACGCCTCCACCCTCCGTGCCCAGCCAGATCTCGTTGTTGGAGCGCCCGAACAACGTGGTGCCCTTGCGCGAGGCGCCCGAGTCGACCAGCGACCAGTTGATGCCGTCGAAGCGGAGCATGAAGCCGAACACCGAGGGCAAGCTGGCGAGGCCGGTCATGTAGAGGTTGTCGATCTTGTTGCCCCACATCGCGGTGGCGACGTCGATGCTGAGGGGCCCGGTGGCGTCCTGCAGCAGCAGCTCGCTGGTGTCGAAGTACACCCCGAAGCGCGCGTCGCCGAACGCGAAGCCTTCGCCTGCGCCCGGGCTCCACACCGCCTTCCAGGGCGCCTGCGCCACCGAGTCAGAGGTGCGCGAGGTCCAGGTGCCCATGGCCGCCTTCGAGGCGATGAACTGCGTGCCCGCCACCCAGACCTCGGTCGGGGTCGGGCAGTGAATGGAGAACAACGGCTGGCCGGTGATCGAGCCCGCGCTGTCGAGCAGGGTGACGTTGCCCTTGTAGACGCTGCCGCCCTCTCCGGCGCCCCACAGCGAGGTGCCGCACCACTGCAGATCGAGGATCGGTCCCTGGAAGCTCCCCACCGGCAGGGTCGTCCAGCCGGTGCCGTCCCAGAGGTAGACCGCGGTGTCCATGGTGACGATCACCTCGGTGTCGCTGCGCGCGGCGATCGCGTGCACCAGCTCGCCTACGACCGGCAGCGTGCCCAGCGCCTCGAAGCCCGCTGCCCCCTTGTGCATCACCACGCCCTGGCGAGTCGCGCAGCGCACGTCGCGGCACTCGTTGACCGCCGCGAACACGTCGGTGTCGGTGACGGCGAGATCCGACACGTCCCCCTGGAACCCCCGCGAGCGCTCGCTGAAGTCGGCGGTGGCGCTGTTCCACGCCCAGACCGCGCCGAGGTCGCCCACCACCCGGCCCTCGGCCGAGCTGGAGCCGCCGCCGAAGATGCTGCGGGGCACCTGCTGCCCGCGCAGGGGGAAGCTGGTCCACGCCACCTCGGCCACCCCGCCGTCGGTCGAGGGCACGTCCGCGCGCACCAGCACCAGGCCCCTGGCGAGCGGGAGCGGCTGGCCGGTGACGATCTTCACCTCGCCGCCCACCACCACCCGGGAATCGAAGAGCCCCAGCGAGGTCGCCTTCGAGAGCGCCGGAGTGGCCGGCAGCGCCTCCGCGGCCCAGCCCGCGCCGGTGAAGTGCCAGAGCCGGTTGCCCCCCACCGCCCACGCCTCACCCGAGAAGGCCACCAGCTGCGCCGCGTCGAGCTTCACCGCCAGGCGGGTGTCGAAGAGCGAGTCCCACACGCGGCGCACCGGATCCCACCGGTAGATGGAGCCTAGGTCGCCCACCACCGTGAAGCCGCCCAGGCCGTCGCCTTCCACCGAGAGCAGCGCCTCGAACGAGGGGTGGTACTCCGTGGTCCAGGCGCCGTTGCGGCGAATGACCACCTCGTTGCCCGCGCCCACGCCCATGCCGTGCGTGCCGTCGAACCACAGCTGCGAGAGATCGCTGATCGCGGTGGGCTGGAAGAGCCGCACCGCAGGCGCCATCGCCGCGCCCTTGAACTCCACCAGCACCCCGGCGCCGTTGGCCTGGCCGACCGCCACCGCGTTGGTGAGCGAAGTGCCGCCCACCGCTTTGAGCGCGAGGGCCGGGGTGGAGAACGCCCGCGTCCACGCGCCCATCCCGTCCTCCACCAGCACCGTGCCGTTGCCGCCCGCGTAGACGGCGCCCAGGCCGCCGGCGATCGCGCCGCCCAGCAGATCGTTGCCGGTGGGGAAGGGGTTCTGGTGCGCGTAGGTGCGGGGCCCCACGGTGGTGCCCTGCACGTAGATCTTCGCCTGCACGGACTGCATGCCGGCGGTGGCCGTGAGGGTGGCGATGCCGGGGTCGAGCGCGGTGACGAGGCCGGTCTGATCGACGCTGGCCACCCGCGCGGGGGCGACCTTGAAGTTCACCGAGGTGTCGATGGTCTCGCCCGTGGGCGAGACCACCCGGGCGTTGAACTGCTGGGTGCCGCCGACGATCAGGTTGGCCTCTTGAGGGTCGATCTCCAGCCGGGCGATGTTGGGCTGCGAAGGGCTGGTCACCCAGAACACCCCCAGCTTGTCGGTCTTCGCCTCCACCGCGGCGAACGGCATCAGGTTGGTCTTGGCGCCCGGCAACGACGCGTAGGCCTCGCTGCCGGTCTGCCGCCGCATGTCGTAGGTGCCGGGGTCGACGCCCGCGGGCACCCGCTCCACGTGCCAGGGCAGGTAGAGGGTGAGCGGGCTCTTGGGCAAAAGGCTCGCGGGCGAGAGGCGGTAGCCGAAGCTGATGCGGGTGCGCATCGGCACCTCGGGGATGCCGGTGTCGAAGATGGTGACGAAGATGCGCTGCTCTTCGGCGAAGGCGCCCGCGGGCACGTCGAGGCCGTAGCCGTTGCGCAGGAAGAGCCCCCCGGCGGGACCCACTACGATCTCGTTGTCAGGCCCCCCGTCGCCGGTGTCGATCGGCGGAGGGCAGGCGGCCAGCACGAAGGCCAGCGGCAGAATCCACAAGGTGCGAGTCATGGGCGGTTCTCTTGGCTCCTTCGGCCACAGCGAGCGTCGGCGAACACTAACCACATTCACTGTTGGAAATCTTCGGCTGGGGTTGATCGTTCAGCGTCCTGCGTTACCAACGAGCCCTGCATGCGCCCACTCTTCCTCGCCGCCTTCTTCTCGTTCCCGCTGTTCGCCCTCGCGCAGTCGCCCGCGCAGTTGCCCTCGCCGCAGGTGATGGCGATGCCCTCGCTCTCGCCGCTGATCGACTCGGTGAAGAGCGCGGTGGTGAACATCGACGTCGCCAAGCGCCTCAGCGGTGAGCAGCAGGAATTGATGGAGCGCTACTTCAAGAACCGCCGCGGCTCCGGGGGGGAAGAGCGGCCGCTGAGCCCCGGGACCGGGTCGGGCTTCGTCATCGACCCCAAGGGGCTCGTGCTCACCAACAACCACGTGGTGGCCGGCGCGGTCACCCTCAAGGTGCGCCTGGACGACGGCCGCACCTTCGATGGTGAGGTGCTGGGGCGCGATCCGCTCACCGACGTCGCGCTGGTCAAGCTCAAGGGCAAGTTCGACGCGCTGCCCTTCGTGAAGCTGGGCGACTCGGCCGCCATGAAGGTGGGCGACTGGGTGGTGGCGATCGGCAACCCCTTCGGGCTGGCGCAGAGCGTCTCGGCGGGCATCGTCTCGGCGCTCGATCGGCAGATCGGCGCCAGCCGGTACGACCAGTTCCTCCAGACCGACGCGGCCATCAACCCCGGCAACTCCGGCGGCCCCCTCTTCAACCTGCGCGGCGAGGTGATCGGCATGAATACCGCCATCATCGGCGGGCAGAACGGCGCGGGCACCGGCATCGGCTTCGCCGTGCCCTCGGGGCTCATCAAGGCGGTGCTGCCGCAGCTGCAGGCCAAAGGCGCGGTGACCCGCGGCTGGCTGGGGGTGGGCATCCAGGACGTCTCGCCTGCGCTCTCCAAGGCGCTCTCGCTGCCCGTACGCGACGGGGCGCTGATCACCACGGTCAACGAAGGCAGCCCGGCGCAGAAGGGAGGCCTCAAGGAAGAGGACGTGGTGCTCGCGATCGACGGGGAGAAGGTGAACTCCTCCACCGCCCTCACCCGCATCATCGCGCTCAAGCGGCCCGACGCCACCGTGGCGCTCAGCGTGGTGCGCGGCGGCAAGCCCGCCGAGGTGAAGGTGAAGCTGGGGGTGCGCCCCGATCTGGAGAACCTGGGCGACATCCGCTCGCCCGAAGCGACCCCTTCCGATCCCCACCGCCTCGGGATCGCCTTCCAGGACATCGACCCCCGCGTGGCTGAGGCGACCGGGCTGCCAAAAGCGGGCGCGCTGGTGCTCGAGGTGATTCCGGGCTCCGCGGCTGACGACGCCGGCCTCCATCGGGGGATGGCGATCATCGAGCTCAACCGCAAGGCGGTGCGCAGCCGCGACGAGCTGATGGCGGCCCTGAAGACGCTCACGCCGGGGCAGGTGGCCCTCTTCCGGGTTGCGCTCCCCGGCTCCGCAGGCAAGACGTTGATCGCCCTCGAGGTGCCCTGAAGTCATGCGACACCGGCCCACAGGCGCCTCGAAACAGGACGATCGGTGCGCACCTGTCCACCCTCCGGTGCGGCTGAGTGGTGCAAGGACGTCGCATTGGGGAAACGGGGCTCGCGCGTAACCCGTTGCAGCGCCGAGGAACGCGAAGTGGCCTTCAGCTTGCTTAGGTCAGGGTCGGGAGACGCGATGAGCACCGAACCGAAGGACAACAAGGTCGTGGTGCTGGCGGACCGGAATCATCCGCAGGCCACCTTGCTGCCCGTGACCCGGCTCATTTCGCGTCCTTCCGTGCGCATCATCGATGGCCGGCTCTCCGCCGTGCTCGAGCTCGCCCGCTCCGCCGCCTGACAATTATTGCAGACCCGGGTGGCGCATGACGGCAGGTTGCCCCAGCCCCTTCGGCCCCTAAAACATATGGTCACATGAGGTAGTGTCACGCTTGCTCGTGGCGTTGCGTACATGGTACGCACGCGCGGTTCCGGGGCCGGCAAATCGGCTCCGGAGCGATTTCGGTCAAATCGAAATCCCATCACGAGGGGCGCGAAAAACCCATGCGGATCAAGCGGCTCGACATCACCGGTTTCAAGTCGTTCATGGACAGGGTCGTCATCGGGTTCGACGAGGGCGTGACGGGCGTGGTCGGCCCCAACGGCTGCGGCAAATCGAACGTGGTCGACGCCATCCGCTGGGCGATGGGCGAGCAGTCGGCCAAGAATCTCCGCGGCCGCGGGATGGAAGACGTCATCTTCAACGGCTCGGAGACCCACGCGCCCTTGTCGATGGCCGAGGTGACGCTCACCTTCAGCGTCGACCCCGAGGACATCCTCCCGGAGACGCTCGCGGGCCTGCCCGAGGTCTCGGTGACGCGCCGGCTCTTCCGCTCGGGCGAGTCCGAGTACCAGATCAACAAGACCACCACCCGCCTGCTCGACATCACCGAGCTGTTCCTGGGCACCGGCGTGGGCACCCGCGCGTACTCGATCATCGAGCAGGGCCGCGTCGGGCAGATCGTCTCGGCCCGCGCCGAAGATCGCCGCTCGATCATCGAAGAGGCCGCCGGGGTCACCAAGTACAAGGCCCGCCGCCGCGCCGCCGAGCGGAAGATGGAATACACGCAGCAGAACCTGCTGCGCGTCACCGACGTGGTGACCGAGCTCGAGCGCCGCCTCGATTCGCTCGAGCGCCAGGCGAAGAAGGCCGAGAAGTACAAGCGCCTCAAGAGCGAGATGCGGGAGATCGAGCTGCACCACAGCAGCCACCGCTGGCTCGAGGTGCAGAGCCAGCGCAAGGTGCTCGAGGCCCAGCTCATCGAGCTCACCACCGACGAGCGCGCCACCGCTCAGCGGGTCAAGGCGCTGGAAGAGGACATCTCGGTGCGCAGGCTCGCGCTGGAGACCGACAGCGGCACCCTCGAGCAGCTCAGCGCCGACGTGTTCGCCATCGAGAGCCAGGTGCAGCTCGACGCCCAGAGCATCGCGCACTGGCAGGAAGATCTGTCCGCCACCACCGCGCGCGTGGCGCAAGGAGAAGCCGAGCTCGCCGAGGTGCAGCTCCGGCAGGCGCAGGCGCAGGCCGACAAGCTCGAGGGCCAGGCCGAGCTGGAGCGCATGGGCGTGGCCAGCAAGGAAGACGAGGTCAGCCTGCAGGTGAAGGACGAAGAGCTGCGCCGCGCCACCGAGCTGCTGGCCGACGTCGTCACCCGCCTCGAGCAGGATCGCAAGAGCCTGGTGGAGATCGCCAGCCGGGTGGCCAACCACGAGTCGCGCCTCCAGGGCCTGGAGCAGCGCAAGGCCGAGCTGGTGGAGCGCCAGGCGCGCCTGACCGCCGAGGTGGAGTCCCTGCGCGCCGAAGAGGCGCAGCTCGACGCCGCCCGCAAGGAAGTGCTGGAGCGCGTGGAGCAGACCCGCCAGCTGTCGATCGAGCTCACCCAGCGCCGCGGTGAAGAAGAGGCCACCCTCACCGGCATCCGCCAGGCGTTCGCGGAGAACGAGGTGATGGTGGTCGCCCTGCGCGAGGAGCTCGCCGACAAGCGCAGCCGCCTGGGTTCGCTGCAGGAGATCGCGAAGAACTACGACGGCTTCGATCGCGGCGTGCGCGCGGTGATGACGAAGGCCGGCGAAGATCCGCGGCAGGCGGGCGTGTTCGGCCTGGTGTCCGACGTGGTGTCTGCCGGGAGCGAGTACGAGCAGGCGATCGAAGCGGCGCTGGGCGAGCGGCTGCAGCACGTGATCGTCGAGACGCCGGAGCGCGGCTTCGAGCTGCTGCAGTACCTGAAGGCGGGCCAGGAAGGCCGGTCGAGCTTCCTCGCGGTGCCGATGGACCAGGTGGAGCCGCTGGAAGGCCTGCAGAGCGCGGACGTGCTGGGCATGGCGCTCTCGCTGGTGCAGGTGGCCGACGAGACGCTGCGCCCGGTGGTGGTGCAGCTGCTCTCGGGCGTGGCGGTGGTGCACGATCTCGAGGCGGCAAGGCGCTGCGCCCAGAGCCACCCCGGCTACACCTTCGTCACCCAGGACGGCGACGTGGTGCGGCCCGGCGGGCTGCTCACCGGCGGCGTGATGGAAGGCCCCGCGGTCGGCGCGCTGCAGAAGAAGCGCGAGATCGGCGACCTGCTGGGCGAGGTGGCGCGGCTCGAGGAGCGCTACAACGAGCTCATCACCCGGCACTACGCCCTGCAGAAGCAGATGGGCCAGTCCGAGGGCGTGCTCAAGGGCCTGGAGAAGAACAGCCACGTGGAAGAGGTGCAGCTGGCCGGCCACGAGAAAGACCTGCACTCCGCGGGCTCGGGCCTGGTGAAGCTGCGCGATCGCATCGCCGGCGTGCAGGCCGAGGTCGAGCAGCTGCAGTCGCTCGAGAGCAGCCTCGAGTTCGAGCTGGAGAGCTCGCGCGGCGAGGTGATGCACGGCCAGACCGATCGCGAGCTGCGCGACGATCGGGTGCGCCTGATGAACGGCGAGAAGGAGACCCTGGAGGCGCGGCTGTCGGCGCTGGCCACCGAGGTCACCGCGCTCAAGGTGAAGACCGCCTCGGTCACCGAGCGCGGCGAGGCTGCGCGGCTGCGCGTCGATTCTCTGGGCACCCAGCTCTTTGAGCTCTCCGAGCGCGCCGGGCGGCTGCTGCAGGGCCTCGAGGAAGGCAAGGCGCACGTCGGGCAGCTCGAGGCGCGCATGGCCGAGACCGCCACTGAGCGCGGCGAGCGGCAGGAGCAGCACCGGGTGGCCAAGGCCGAGCTCGACACCCGGAAGGCCGCGCACGCGGAGAAGTCCGGCAAGGTGATCGAAGACGAGCAGGTGCTCCGGGAGCTGCGCGAGAAGATCGACAGCCTCACCCAGGCGATCAACGCCCTCACCCTCAAGGGCAAGGAGTTCGCCATGGAGCTCGAGCACCTGGTGTCGACGGTGGCCGAGCGGTTCCAGGTGAACCTGGTCGAGGTGCTGCACCAGTACCACCTCGTCCCCCAGCTCGGCGCCGAGGCGCAGGAGAAGCTCAAGGAGCTGCGCGGTCAGCTCGAGCGCATGGGCGAGGTGAACGTCACGGCGATCGAAGAGCACCAGGAGATCAAGGATCGCTTCGCCTTCCTCTCGAAGCAGAAGGCCGACCTCGAGGACTCGCTCGCCCAGCTGCGCGACGCGATCGAGAAGATCGATGCCACCAGCCGCCAGCGCTTCAAGGAGACCTTCGACGTGGTGAACGAGAAGTTCCAGGCGGTGTTCCCCCGGCTGTTCGGCGGCGGGCGCGCGTCGCTGCTGATGATCCCCGGGGCGCCGGGTGAAGAGATGGGCGTGGAGATCCTCGCGCAGCCGCCGGGCAAGAAGCTGCAGAGCGTCAACCTGTTCTCCGGTGGAGAGAAGGCGCTCACGGCCGTGGCGCTGATCTTCGCCATCTTCCTGATCAAGCCGACGCCGTTCTGCCTGCTGGACGAGGTCGACGCGCCGCTCGATGAGGCCAACGTGGGCCGCTACAACGAGATGGTGCGCGAGATGAGCAAGGGCTCGCAGTTCATCTTGATCACCCACAACAAGCACACCATGGAGGTCGCCGACATGCTGTACGGCGTCACCATGGAAGAGCCCGGGGTGAGCAAGCTGGTCTCGGTGAACCTCAAGCGCGCGGTCGCGGCGAACAACGACGCCCAGGTCGCCTGAACCGGGCGCGCAAACCCGCGCGAACCCTGAAGAATCGAAGATCCGCGCGATCCAAAAGATCCGATTCGCCGCCGATCCGTTTGAAGCCTGCACCGGACGCAAACCTCAAACCCCCGCGCCCGCTGCCAGGAGCCACTCACATGTTTCGTAAGACCCTGTTCGCCGCGTGCGTCGCGGCGTTGACGGCCGCCCCCTGCTTTGCCGAAGCCGACCAGCCCGTCGATCCGAAGGCGGTGATCAGCTCGAAGATCAGCGCCGAGCCGAAGATTCAGATCGCCATCCTGCTCGACACTTCCGGGAGCATGGACGGCCTCATCAACCAGACCCGCGAACAGCTCTGGCGCATCGTCAACACCTTCGCGACCGCCAAGAAGGACGGGAAGCGCCCCAGGCTCGAGCTGGCGCTCTACCAGTACGGCAACGACTCCATCCCCGCCGCGCAGCACCACGTGCAGCGCATCGTTCCGCTCACCACCGATCTCGACAAGGTGTCGGAGGCGCTCTTCAAGCTCTCCACCAACGGCGGCAACGAGTACTGCGGCGCGGCCATCTCGCACGCGCTCGGTGAGCTCGAGTGGAGCCCCAACCCGAAGGACCTGAAGCTCGTCTACATCGCGGGCAACGAGCCCTTCACCCAGGGACCCGTGGCCTTCCGCGACTCGGTGAAGAGCGCGATCAACCGCGGCATCGTGGTGAACACCATCCACGCCGGCACCCAGGAGCAGGGCATCAGCGACAGCTGGTCCGAGGCCGCCAAGCTCGCCGACGGCAACTTCCTCTTCATCGACAGCAACCGCGCCGTCGCTCGCGTCGACGCCCCGCAGGACGTCGAGATCGCCAAGCTCAACGAGTCGCTCAACAAGACGTACATCGCCTACGGCGGCAAGGGGAAGGAAGCGGTCGCCCGCCAGGAGGCCCAGGACAAGAACGCCAGTGGCCTGAGCGCCTCGAGCATGTCGACCCGCGCCACCGCCAAGGCCTCGCCGATGTACCGCAACGGCGACTGGGACATCGTGGACGCCAAGAAGGAAGGGAAGAAGGTCGCCGCCGAGGAGATGCCCGCCGAGCTGCGCAACTTGAACGACAAGGACCGCGACGCCTTCATCGCCAAGAAGGCCGAGGAGCGCGCCACCCTGCAGAAGCAGATCGGTGCGCTGGCCGCCGAGCGCGAGCAGTACGTGCAGAGCGAGATGAAGAAGCGCGCCAAGGACACCACCAAGTCGATGGATGACGCGCTGATCGAGTCCGCCAAGAGCCAGGCGCAGAAGGCCGACTACGCCTTCTGAAGTTCAGTCGAGCTGAACTCGACCAGGCGGCGCCCCAGAGGTGGCCGCCTGGTTCGTTTTCGGGTGGTAGGGTCTCGGGCCGTGGAGTTCCTTGGTGACCCCGATGGCATCGCCGCGCTCAAGGCCTTGTTCGCCAAGGACAAGCCCTACGTGAAGTTCCTGCTCAACGAGGCGAAGTCGAACACCGACTACACCGCGCGCTTCAGCGGTGACGACGAGCGCAAGTGGGCGGTGGTGTTCGATCCCCACACGGCCAAGCTCACCCTCAAGCCTGTCTCGAGCTGAGCCGAGAGAACACCCAGACGAGGTCTCGGCCGATCTGCTCCACGCGCTCGTCGTAGCGCTGGGCCTCCTCGGGAGTGCCGTCGGCGGCCTTGGGATCGTCGTAGGGCACCGACACCCGCTTCGAGGCGCCGCGCACCATGGGACACGCCGTGTCGGCCTGCGAGCAGGTCATCACCGCCACGAAGTCCGCGGCGGGGTTGGTGGGATCGTCGAGCTTCTTGGAGAAGGCGAGCCCCGCCTCGCGCACCTGGTAGCGGGGGTTCTCACCCGGGCCGCCGGTGATGCCGAAGCCCACCCGCTGCAGCGCCGCGACCGCGCGCGGGTTGAAGGCGGTGGCCTCGGTGCCCGCGGAGAACGTCTGCACCTGGGGAAGCCCGAAGCGCCTGGCCGCCACCAGCCCCAGCAGCTGCGCCATGTGGCTGCGCCGGGAGTTGTGGGTGCAGACGAAGAGCACGTCGAGCCGGCCCTGCTCGTCGAGCTGCGCGCGCAGGGCCTCTGCGAGCAGCTGCAGCTTCGCGCGGTGATCGGCGTCACCGGTCGGGCCAGCGGCTTCCCAGGTGGCGAGGTGTGTCTCCAGCGCGTCGTCGGGCGCGTGCATGGCCATGCGGGTGAGTCTCCTGTGAGGGCAGGGGGACGGCCACGACTTTCAGGCCCTGACTGGACGGAAGAC
>VFKJ01000042.1 GCA_009885595.1 Myxococcales bacterium
GATCGCCGGCCCCTGCGCGCTGGAGAGCGCCGAGCAGGTGGAGAGGGCCGCCGCGGCGGTGAAGAGCGGCGGGGCACATGCGCTGCGCGGCGGCGCCTTCAAGCCGCGCACCTCTCCCTATTCCTTTCAGGGCCTGGGCGAGATGGGGCTCAAGCTGCTCGCCGAGCAGGGCAAGCGGCTGCGCATGCCGGTGGTGTCCGAGGTGATGGACGTCAGCCAGCTCTCGCTGATGCTGGACTACGTCGACGTGCTGCAGGTAGGCGCGCGCAACATGCACAACTTCTCGCTGTTGCGCGAAGTGGCGAAGACCAACCGCCCGGTGGTGCTCAAGCGCGGCTTCGGCGCGACGCTCGAGGAATGGCTGCTCGCCGCCGAGTACCTGCTCGACGGCGGCAACGACCAGGTGATCCTCTGCGAGCGCGGCATTCGCAGCTTCGACAACACCCTGCGCAACACCCTCGATCTCGCCGGCATGGCGTGGGTGAAGGAGCGCTCGCGCCTCCCGGTGATCGTCGACCCCTCGCACTCCACGGGCGTGCGCTCGCTGGTGATCCCCATGGCGCTGGCGGCCGCGGCGGCAGGCGCCGATGGGATCATGGTGGAGGTGCACCCCACCCCCGAGACCGCGCTGTGCGACGGCCCCCAGGCGCTCACGCCGGCGATGTTCGGTCAGCTGATGCAGACCCTCCCGGGGATCCTCGGGGCCACCGGGCGCTCGCTGGTGCGGCCCGAGGCGCTGGCCGCGGTGGGCGCATGAGCGAGCAGGTCCACCAGATGTTCACGCAGATCGCGCCGCGGTACGACGCCACCAACGACGTGCTCTCGCTGGGCGTGCACCGGCTGTGGCGGCGGGTGGCGGTGCGGCGCTCAGGCGTGAAGGCCGGAGACTCGGTGCTCGATTGCGCCACCGGCACCGGAGATCTCGCGCTCGCGTTCAAGCGCGCCGTCGGCGTGGGCGAGGTGATCGGCACCGACTTCAACGCGCAGATGTTGTCGTTCGCGCCGAAGAAGGCGGCAGAGGCGGGGCTTCAGGTGAAGTTCGAGGTCGCCGACGCGATGAAGCTGCCCTACGAGGCGGCGCGCTTCACGGTGGCGTCGATCTCGTTTGGCATCCGCAACGTCGATGATCCGAAGGCCTGCGTCGCCGAGCTGGCGCGCGTGGTGAAGCCTGGCGGCCGGGTGGTGGTGCTCGAGTTCGGGCAGCCAAAGGGGCTGTTCGGGGCGCTCTTTCGCTTCTACGCCAGGCACGTGATGCCGCTGCTGGGTCAGCTGCTCACCGGCAGCCGCGCGGCGTACGAGTACCTGCCGCGCACCATGGCCGCGTTCCCCGCCGGCGAGCGCTTCACCGCGATGATGAACGAGACGGGCAGGTACGCGAAGGCCGAGGCGCACCCGCTGCTCTGGGGCCTCGCTTACGTCTACGTGGGAACGGTGAAGGCGTAAGCCCTCTTCCTGTCCTGAAAGTCTCGCCGGGTGCTCGGATCGGCCCCTCACCCTGACCCTCTCCCCGCTGCGCAGGGAGAGGGAACCACTTTCAGGACAGGGGGGTCACCTCACGGGGAATTGGAGCACCTTGCACTCGCCCGCATCCTCCTCGGGTAACTCGAGCTCTTCCTCGGGGTCCGGCACCGCGGCCAGCGCCCGCTTCGCGACGTCGAAGCTGAAGCCCGCCCTCAGCAGCACGCCGAGATCCTTCTGCCTGCGCTCTGGATCGACGCCGAGGCGCTTCTTCTTCACCAGCATGCCGGCAGCCTCGAACTCCAACTCCGGAGTGGAGATCGCCGACTTCTTCGCCAGCTCGGAATCGATGCCCTTCTCGCGCAGCTTCAGCTCGATCGCCCGGCTGCTCTTCCCCTGTCGATGCAGCGACGCGGTCTTCGACTCCGCCATGCGCGCGTCATTGACGTAGCCGGTCTGCACCATGCGCGTGACCACCTGGGCGATCAGGCTCCTGGCCGACTCCAGCTCGCCGCCGTGCTCGCGAACGTGCCGCCTCACCTTGTTCTCCAGCAGTCGCACCAGCCCCTGGCGGCTGGCCGAGTGCCGGCGCAGGTAGAGCAGCGCGACGTTGGTCATCGTCTTTTCGGAGAGCTCTTTTTTCACGCAGTGCCCTCTTTACCCGCTGGCACTGACGCCTTCGCGAAGCGCCGCTGCAGCCAGCGCGAGAGGAGCCCCAGCGCGATCACGCCGGACGCCGCGATGAGCACCCGGATGGCCGCGGTCCGCTGCGAGCCCTCCACGCCGTCTGCGAGCGCCGCCGCGAGCTGGGTGTAGATGAGGCAATTGGGAAGGAGCCCGATCGCGTTGCCCACCGCCCACTTCCTCCACCCCATCGGAGAGGCACCCGCGGCCAGGTTCACCAGCGGAAAGGGCAGCGGCAGCTGCCGCACCATGATCGTGGTGAGCGCGCCGCCCTGATCGAGCTCGCGAACGAGCCACCCCGCTCCGCGCCGCGCAAGAAGGCCCTTCAGCTCGTCACCCGCGATCCAGCGGCCCACGGCGAAATGCGCATGAACCCACACGTTGGCTGCCACCCAGCTGATCAGCCACCCCGGCCAGAAGCCCCAGGTCACGCCCGAGGCGATCATCATCGCGACGGCCGGCGTGAACAGAGAGGTCGCCAATCCGAAGAGCAGGAAATAGAGGGGGATGGCGAGGGCCGCGCTGCTCAGCCCGCGCAGCGTGATGATGAGCGTGCCTGCTTCGAGGCGTGAGCCCAGCGAAGTCCTGCCGATCACCGCACCAATGACGATGACCACGATAAGCAGGACGAGCTTCACCCGTGGCGACACGCTCGGGCGTTCTACTCTTTTTCGTTGAAAGTGCCGGGGCCGCGTGAAAACTCACGCCCATGCCCAAGGACTCGCTGAGCGTCACCGACAATCGGACCGGCAAGCAGTACGAAATGCCGATCGAGAATGGCTGCGTCAAGGCCATCGACTTCCGCAAGATCAAGACGGACGACCAGGACTTTGGCCTGATGTCGTACGACCCTGCGTTCCTCAACACGGCGAACTGCAAGTCGTCGATCACCTTCATCGACGGCGACGCCGGCATCCTCGAGTACCGCGGGTACCCGATCGATCAGCTGGCGGAGAAGTCGACGCACCTCGAGGTCAGCTACCTCGTGATGAACGGCGAGCTGCCCAACAAGGCCCAGCTCGAAGATTTCACCAGCAAGATCACCCATCACACGTACGTGCACGAGAACATCAAGTCCTTCATGGACGGGTTCCGTTACGACGCGCACCCGATGTCGATGCTGGCGTCGACCGTCGCCGGGCTCTCCAGCTTCTACCCCGAAGCGAAGAACGTGAAGAACCGCGAGGTCCGCCGCGCCCAGATGATGCGGCTGATCGCCAAGATGCCCACCCTGGCGGCCTTCTCGTATCGCCACAGCCAGGGCCTGCCGTACGTCTACCCGAACAACGATCTCGGCTACACCGAGAACTTCCTCACGATGGTCAAGAGCATCGGCAACGCGAACTGGCGCCCGCACCCGGCGCTGGTGAAGGCGCTCGACCTGCTCTTCATCCTCCACGCGGATCACGAGCAGAACTGCTCCACCACCGCGACCCGCGTGGTCGGCAGCTCGGAAGTCGACCCGTACTCGGCCGTGGCGGCCGGCATCACCGCGCTCTACGGCCCGCTCCACGGCGGCGCCAACGAAGCGGTGCTCCGCATGCTGCGTGAGATCGGCGACGTGAAGAACGTCCCTGAGTTCATCACCCGGGTGAAGGGCGGCGACGGCACCAAGCTGATGGGCTTCGGTCACCGCGTGTACAAGAACTACGATCCCCGCGCGAAGGTGATCAAGAAGGCGTGCGAGGAAGTGTTCGAGGTCACCGGCAAGAACCCGGCGCTCCAGATCGCCGTCGAGCTCGAGCGCATCGCGCTGCAGGACGACTACTTCGTGAAGCGCAAGCTCTACCCGAACGTCGATTTCTACTCGGGGCTCATTTACGAGGCGATGGGCTTCTCGGCCGACTTCTTCACGAACCTCTTCGCCATTCCGCGCACCGTGGGTTGGGTGAGCCAGTGGGAAGAGATGATCACCGACGACGAGCAGAAGATCGCCCGCCCGCGCCAGGTGTTCACCGGCAAGCGCAAGCGCGA
>VFKJ01000556.1 GCA_009885595.1 Myxococcales bacterium
CCCTTGCTCGGAGGAGAGCTTCAACCAGTGCTCGGGCCCGTTGAGCGGCCTTGGTCACTGGAACACCAGCCAGCCGAACCGCGGCAGCGCGTGGAAGTCGCCGACGAGCAGGGGCGAGAAGGACTGCCCCTCGATGTTGGTGCGCCGCGCGAGGTGCTCGAGGCGGTAGGCGTTGAAGCGCCAGCGATCTCCCGGCGCCGGGGGCACGCGCGGCACCGCGGTCAGGTTCGCGATGGGGATCTGCATCTCGGCGGTCCAGAACTCGTCGGTGTCGGAGTCGTCGTCGAGCGTGCCCTTCACGAAGACGGCGGTCTTCATGCCCGATTCCCACTTCATGGCCTCGGCGAGATCGCTGCGGCGCGCCACGAAGCTCGCGTCGAAGTTCACGTTGTGCGGTGAGACCTGCAGCTCGTTGTAGGTCTTGCCGTCACCGTCGGCGTCGAAGAACACCTCGCACACGTCCTCGTTGTAGATGGCGTCGTCCTTGTTCCGCAGCGAGCCCCAGACGTCCGGGTCCTCCGAACGGAACGCCACGTAGACGAAGGCGTCGTCGTAGAGGACGCGGAAGGTGGTCTTCCGGGTGATGGGGCCCCCGTCGAAGCTGCGAGTGAGGGGCTGCTCCTTCGCGGACAGCCACACCGCGTCGTCGAGCTTGCCGTCGATCACCGGCGCCTTGGGGGCGCGCACCGTCACGTACTCAGGCAGCGGAGACTGCGCGGGCGCTTCGATCTTCGGACCCAGCACGCGGCCGGATCCATCGGAGAGCGCCACGCTGTCGACCGGCAGGCGCCCCGAGTCGTTCCAGAAGCCCAGGAAGAGCCGCAGCGACCCCTGGAGCTGCGGCATCTGGAAGCCGTGCACGTCTTCGACGATCTTCCCGCGCGGCCAGCTGCCCAGCGGCGCCGTGCCCTGCTGCAGCTCGTGATCGAGGTTGCCGATCTGCTGCCGGGTCGAGTCGTCCATCACGTGCATGAAGAACCGCCACTGCCCGTTCACCTGCCCGTCGGCCCGGAAGTAGTGCCGCAGCTGCACCTGGTCACCGGCCTTCGGGTGCGCGGGCTCCACGAGGGACCCTAAGTACGTCACCGCGCCGCCGGCCCAGGTCGCCCCGCTGGTGTGGGTGAGGTTCGTCGGGGCGGTCTCGAGCACCCTCACCTGCCCTCCCTGGGCCGCGGCTGCCGGGGCAGGACCACGCGCCGGCCTGGGCTTGGGGCCTGCCTGCTCGTCACGACACCCGGCCAGCGCCAGCACCACCAGGAGACTCCATCGGAAAGAACGCATCGGGGCGCGGAGACTACGCCTCCGAAGGGAGATGGTCCCCCAAGAAAAGGTCAGCCCTTCCGAGGGGTTGTCGGCGGCACCATCCATGCTTTGGGACCGCCGTCATGCGCATCGAGATCCTCTGGAACCAGCAGACGACGACGGTCGACCTCGCGGACGGAATGGCCACGGTGGGCGGCGGCGAGGGTGACGGCATCTGCATCGAGGGGCTCCCGCACGAGCTGCTGACGTTGCGGCTGGTGGGCAAGCAGCTGAGCGTCACCTCGAAGCGGTCGGTGCGAGTGGGCGACGCGCTCTTTCCGGCGCGGGTCGCGCGGCTGCTGATCGAAGGCGAAGATCTGAAGCTGCCCAACGACGTGGTGATCCGCCGGGTGGTCGATCAGCAGAAGCGCGACTCGCGCAAGTTGGTCGCCACGGCGTTCGTCGCGCAGGAGCTCCTCTGCGGCGGGCTCAGCCCCGAAGACACCCGCGCCGCCACCTTCACCTGCGTCACCGGGCTCGACCGCGGCCGCATCTTCCCCGTCCCCTTCGAGGACAACGTCATCGGCCGCGCGGACGACGCCTCGATTCGCGTCAGGGATCGCGCGGTGAGCCGCTACCACGTGCGCTTGCTGCGCCAGGCGCGCGCGTACACGCTGCAGCTCATCACCTCGTCGATGAACGGCGTCTACGTGAACGGGCTGCTGCTGAAGAAGGACCGGGTGCTCGAGACGGGCGACGTAGTGGAGGTGGGCCAGACCATCCTCCGCTTCGACGCCGCCGAGCGGGCTCCCGAGGAGCGCACGGTCGCCTCGAAGGCCACTGATCTCGCGGCCGGCCAACAGAAGGCCCACCAGCTCGTGCCCTCTCCGGTGACGGTGCCGGTGGCCGCGGAGCCCGCGCCTCAGCTCCAGCTGCCGACCGCGCCGCCGCGCCAGCTGAGCCTCGAGACCGTGCTGATGAGCGCAGGCCTCGCGCTGATGATGCTGGGCGCGCTCGCGGCGGCGTTGATGATCCGCTGAATCAGGTCAGAACGAGTTGCCGATGGTGAACTCGAACTGAATCGGCAGATCGCCGGGGCGCGGGGTGAGCGGAATTCCCCACTCGAAGCGCAGCGGGCCGATGGGCGAGAACCAGCGCACCCCGAAGCCCACCGAGTACAGCAAGCCCAGCGGCGTCTGCGTCGCCGAGTCGGGGTCGTTGGCGAGGAACGGCTTGCCGCGGCCAAACGCGTTGCCGGCGTCGAAGAAGAGCACGCCGCGAATGCCGACCTTCTCGAGCAGCGGAATCTCGAGCTCGGCGTTGAAGATCACCTGCTTGTCACCACCGACCTTCAGGGTGGAGACGCCGCCCTCGGGCGTGCTGGAGCCGACGATCAACTCCGAGGGCGCCACCTGCCGCAGCGGATACCCGCGGATGGTGTTGATGCCGCCCAGGAAGTAGAGCTCGCTGATCGGCAGCTGGCGATCGGCGTTGTTGGGGTAGTGCTCCTGCACGAAGCCGACCTGCAGGTTCATCTTGAACACCGACCCGAGCGGCAGCGGGAAGTACACGCGCTGGTAGGCGGTGTACTTGTTGAAGTTGTACTGCTTGTCGAGCGCGGCGGCGTTGAGGAAGGTCGGCGCGGTCTCGACCGAGGCGAACGACAACCACCCCTGCGAGGGGAAGAGCCGGTTGTTGCGCTTGTCCCACGTCCACGAGGCGCGGACCGCGCTGGTGCTGCCGCTGCGGTACTGACCTGCCAGCGGCGTCCCCAGCGCGCTGCTGCCGGCCTGCACGTTCACGCTCTCGTAGGTGTAGCCGAGGTTGACGCTCATCTCGTCGGCCACGAGGTAGTAGCCCAGGCTGGCGGTGCCGCCGAACGCGTCGCGCACGAAGCCGAAGTAGTCGAGCTGCGTTCGGTACGCGTCGATGCTGAAGATGAAGTTGGTGTCGAAGAAGTACGGGTCGAAATAGCTGAGCTGGAAGAAGCTGCGCAGGCCCGACAGCTGGGCGCTGGCGGACACCGACTGACCCCACCCGAGGAAGTTCTGCTGCGCGATCTGCGCGGTGAAGATGAAGCTCTCGACGTTGGAGAAGCCCAGGCCGACCTGGAAGGTGCCGGTCGACTTCTCCTTCACCTCGACCTGCACCACCACGTGCTCGCCGTCGCTGCCCGGCTTGTGCGTGACCTCGACGGTCTCGAAGAAGCCCAGCGCGGTGACCTTCTCCTTGCTGCGGCGCATGCCGGTGCCGTTGAAGAGCTCGCCTTCGTAGACGCGCAGCTGCCGGCGGATGACCTTGTCGCGCGTCTTGGTGTTGCCGACGATGTCGATGCGCTCGATGTAGACCTTGGGGCCCTTCTGCACGTCGAAGGTGAGGTCGATGGTCTTCTCTTCGGCGTTCACCGCGGTGACCGGGGTGATGTTCGCGTAGGCGTGGCCGGAGTCGTAATAGACGTCGGTGATCGCCTGGATGTCGCGGGCGAGCAGGGAGCGGTTGAAGGTGGTCTTCTCCTTCGAGGTCATCAGGC
>VFKJ01000071.1 GCA_009885595.1 Myxococcales bacterium
CCGAGGCCCTCATCAACCACCGCGCCTGCATGCAGGACGGCGCGCCGGGCTGCGAAATGGAGGTCTGGTCCCAGGTCAGAGACGCCCGCTGGCTGGGCGCCGAAGTTGCCGTAAGCTACTGAAACGAGATATGTTTTACGTAAAACAGGGCACGCCTGTTCAGGTTGGATGTCAGTGCCCTCAGGCATGGTGTTTCGCATGACGCACTTCACCGCGAGCCACTCCCCGAAGACGAAGTCGATGCCCACCGCGCCGGGCCGCTGGCAGCACTACCTCGTGCGCGCGCGCACCTGCTTCCGGGCGACGACGGTGATCGACTCCACCTCGCACGCGCTGTCGGACGCGGCGCTCGCGCTGCAGGGCTCCACTGACAGCGCGGCGGAAGAGGCGTGCATCGCGCTGCGCGAGGCCGAGCGCGCGCTGGCCCGCGCCCGCGAGTGCCTCGCCTCGGCGCTCGACGCCAAGAAGCTCACGCCCGCCAACCGCGAGCCGTCGTACGGACTGTCGGGCTTCGGCGCCGGCTCCACTGACTCCACCCTCTGAGGGCCCACTGACGGTTTTCCCCTCTCCCCGACCCTCTCCCCCTTCGGGGGAGAGGGAGACAGTGTTGCAGCGGTGCGAGTCGCGAGGTACGCCGCCACATGGCCGAAAACTTCATCTTCACCATGCAGGACCTCCGCAAGGTCAAGGGCGGCAAGGAGATCCTCAAGGGCATCTGGCTCAGCTTCTTCCCCGGCGCGAAGATCGGCGTGCTCGGGCCCAACGGCTCAGGCAAGTCGACGCTGTTGCGCATCATGGCGGGGCTCGACCCCGAGTTCATGGGCACCGCGCGGCCGGATCCCAAGGCGCGAATCGGCTTCCTCTCGCAGGAACCGCAGCTCGACGAGAAGCTCGACGTGAAGGGCAACGTGGAGCTGGCGGTCAAGCCGGTGAAGGACCTGCTCCTCAAGTTCGAAGAGGTCAGCAACAAGCTGGGCGAACCCGACGCCGACTACGACACGCTGCTGGCCGAGCAGGCGAAGCTGCAGGACGCGATCGACGCGGCCGACGGCTGGAACCTCGATCGCCGGCTCGAGGTGGCGATGGACGCGCTGCGCCTCCCTCCCGGCGAGATGGACGTGAAGAAGCTGTCCGGCGGTGAGAAGCGCCGGGTGGCGCTGTGCCGCATCCTCCTGGAGAAGCCCGACCTGCTGCTGCTCGACGAGCCCACCAACCACCTCGACGCCGAGTCGGTGCAGTGGCTGCAGCAGCACTTGAAGGCGTACACGGGCACCATCGTGTGCGTCACCCACGACCGCTACTTCCTCGACGAGGCCTGCGAGTGGATCCTCGAGCTCGACCGCGGCGAAGGCGTGCCGTGGAAGGGCAACTACTCCAGCTGGCTGGAGCAGAAGAAGAAGCGCCTCGAGCTGGAAGAAAAGGCCAGCAGCTACCGCCAGAAGTTCCTCGACAAGGAGCTCAAGTGGGTCAGCTCCAGCGCCAAGGCCCGCCAGGCCAAGAGCAAGGCCCGCCTCGAGAAGTACGACGAGATGCGCGAGGACTTCGAGCGCAACAAGAAGAACGAGTCGACCGGTGAAATCTACATTCCCCCGGGGCCGAAGCTCGGCGGGCTGGTGGTGGAGGCCAAGAACATCCGCAAGGCGTTCGGGGACAGGCTGCTCATCGACGACCTCTCCTTCAAGCTGCCCCCCAACGGCATCGTCGGCGTCATCGGCCCCAACGGCGCCGGCAAGACCACGCTCTTCAAGATGATGCTCGGCCTGGAGAAGCCCGACGCGGGCGAGTTCAAGGTCGGCGAGTCGGTGAAGGTCGCGTACGTCGATCAGTCGCGCGACTCGCTCCAGGGTGAGCAGTCGGTGTTCCAGGAAGTCTCGGCCGGGCTCGA
>VFKJ01000340.1 GCA_009885595.1 Myxococcales bacterium
AGGCCTGGGCTTTCGGAGCAACGATCCGGTCGTCAAGCCCACGGGCCAGGCCGGGCAACCGCGCTTGAGGGTGTACTGGTAGTAGCCGATCTCGTCGCGCCAGAACTCGCCCTCGAACTTCCAGTAGTTCCAGTTCTCCGCGGGCATCTGCGGGCGGTAGAGCGTCTGCTTGCTCAACAGCGCCTGCTCGTCCAGGCCCGTCTCGGCGAACTCCTTCTCCGCCTTGGCGATCTCGAAGCGGATGATCTCGGCCTGATCGCCGAAGCCCTTGATGGTGCGGTAGGCCTCGGTGAGGCGCTTCTTGGCGCTGTCGCCGGCGGCCTTCTCCAGGGTGTCGCGGTTCTGGTCGAGGTAGGTGACCAGCTCGCTGCTCATCTTGGCGGCGCGCCAGCTCTGGTTGGCCTCGATCATCCCCTTCTCGGTCTCGATCTCCTTGAGCATGCCGAAGAGCCCCAGCATGCGCTCGTTGGTGCGCACCCAGTTGAGCACCGCGCGGGGCAGATCAGGGTTCTCGGTGACGTTGACCATCTTGAAGTAGGCCGCCAGCTCGCGCGGCTCGGCGGTGTCGACCAGTGGCTTGAGCTTCTCCGCCATCGGCAGGTAGATCCGCTCGTACTCGACCAGCGACGACTTCGACTCTTCGTACAGGCAGGAGAAGTAGTAGGTGGTGGAGGTGAGGATCCACGACTCGGGCTGGAAGGCCCCGGCGAACTGCGGCGCATAGAGGCCCTGCAGCGAGCCCAGCGCCCCGCCGAAGTCGTCGTTCTGGAAGCGCGCGAAGCCGTTCTCGAACAGCGACTGGTCCCAGTACTTCGAGAAGCGCGGCACCCGCTCGTACCACTCGGTCGACTTCTGGTACTGGCCCTGGTTGTAGTTGGCGCGGCCCAGCGCGAGGTAGGCCAGCTGCCGGGTGTCTTCGAAGTCGAGCTGGCGGGTGCGAATCTTGAGCACGTTCTCGAAGGTGCTGATGGCCGCCTCGAGGTTCTTGCTGCGCGTCTGCTCGTCGGCCGCGGGGAAGCGCGGGTCGGCCAGGGTGATGCCCATCAGGTACTGGGCCTTGGCGTAGAACTGGCTGGTGTCCGGCACCGCCTCGAGGAACTGCTTGGACTCGTCGAGCTTGCCCTTGCGGTGCGCGATGCGGCCGATGAGGTAGTTGATGCGCGCCAGCACCTCGAGCGGCAGCGTCGCCCAGGCATCGGCGTAGCGGTCGTAGAGGTTGTTCATGATCGACGGAATGAGGAAGTCGTCGTTGAGCACTTCCTGCAGCGCGATCAGCGCCTCCACCGCCTTGAGGTGGTACGGGTGCTGGGGCCCGGCCTTGACGATCGGCGTGAAGTAGATGAACGCGGTGAAGGGCAGGTCCGCGCGCTGGAAGCTCGAGGCGAGGTAGTACTCCGCCTTGAGCTTCAGATCGTTGTCGGTGGTGCTGTTCGTGACGTCGAAGAACAGCTTCGCCGAGTCCTCGAACTGGTTCCCGTTATAGGCCGACAGCGCCTTGTTGTAGACCGCGAGATCCTGCGCCGCGGCCAGGCCGGCGAAGAGCGTGATGGCAAGAAAGAGCGTGCGCTTCATGGTGTGCCCTTAGAAGAGGAACGAGATCCCGAGGTACATGCCGATGTTGTTGAGCACGTCGGAGCTGGGCGTCTTGACGAGGTTGAGCGCCAGCGGCACGTCGTTGCTGCGCTTGATCTCCGTGCCCTCGATGGTGCCGGTGAAGGTGTCGATGTCGCAGGTGCCGCTCACCGTGGCGGTCGAGGGGTCCTGCCCGCCGCGGATCTTCTGATCCATCGCGCGCAGATCGTCGACGTTGCAGCCGTTCACCTGCGACATGCGCGCGGTGTAGACGACGTCGCGCACTTCCAGGCGCAAGGCGAAGCGCTGGCCGAGCTGCAGACGGAAACCGGCGCCCAGCGAGCCCATGAAGCGAATCCCGGTGTCGCCGTAGGTGGCCTGGGTGATCGACCCATCGGCCTTGGCGGTCTCCGGCTTGAGCTGGTGCCGGGTGCCGCCGGCGCCGACGCCGCCGTTGAGCACGAAGCTGAAGTGGGCGAGCGTGCCCTCGAAGAGGGTGAACTTGCCGTAGAGCGGGCTGACCTCGACCCCGCCCATCACGCCCCAGGTCCACAACAGCGAGGTGGCGGCCTGGGCCTCGACGCGGAACTTCTCGACCAGCTCCCCGTTGAAGGCCGACTCCACGTTGTACCAGTTGTAGCCGCCGGAGATCTGGAGGCCGAAGTTCTCCTGCAGGTGGTACACGAACGACCCCATGGTGCCGAAGTGCTGGGTGAACTTGCCGTTCACCTGCAGCGCCACCGGGTAGAGCACGAACTCGCTCTTCTTCGAGTCCGAGAAGGCCTTCTGCTCCACGATGTGCACGGCGACGTTCGGGTTGTAGAGCGGCGCGCCGGAGACCAGGCGCTGGGCCTCGCTGTTGTCGACCGCCGCGGCCGGCGCGGGCGTGGCCGCGGGCGTGGTGCCGGCCTTGGGCGCGTCAGACTTCGGGGTGGTGGGCGTGGTCGAGGGCGGCGGCTTGACCGGCTCGTCCTCGTCCTCGTCGTCGGTCGGCGTGGCCTGGGCCAACAGGACAGGCGCGTCGGCCGTCCTGGGTGCAGCCTGCGCGGTGAGCGCCGCGAGGAACGCGGCGAGGAGCAGTGAGTTGCGCATGGAGGTCATGTGGGTTCGTCCCTTAGAAGATGAACGAGTAGCCCAGGTCGAACTGGACGAGGTTGGTGATCCCGGCGTTGGGGCTCTCGGTGCCGCCGGTGCCCGTCGCCCGATCGACATTGACCAGGAACGAGTCGAGGTAGCTCCAGTCGCGCACTTCGATCTTGATGCCGTGCTGCTGCGCAATGAAGAAGCGGAAGCCCAGCGCCACCGACACCAGCGGGCTCACCTTGTTGTCCACCTGGAAGGACTCGCACTCGCGGGTGCTCTTGCGCTGCGCGCACAGCACCATCGACTCGCGCTTGAGCAGGCCCACCCCGCCGCCCACCCAGAGGTAGAACTGGAAGTGCACCGGCAGCTCCGACATCAGGTTGATCTTCCCGTAGATGGGCTGGAAGCGGGCGCCGAGGACGCCGTGGGCGGTGAGCTCCCAGAGATCGGCCGCGTCGTTGGCCTTGCTGATGGTGTTGTTGGCGAAGAAGTCGGTCTGGATCTGATCGGCCAACGAGGTGTGGCGCGAGATGGCGTAGCCACCGCGCACCTCGAGGCCGAACCAGTCCTTCGGGTTGAACGCCACCGAGAGGTTCAGGTTGTAGTGCTCGGTGAGCCGGCTCAGGATCGAGAAGCCGACGTTGGCCCCCAGCTCCCAGCGCCCCTCGACCGAGAAGAGGCGGTTACGCACCGCGACCTTCTCAACGAGCTCGTCAGCTTCGTCTTCGGCAAACGCCGCGCTGGCCGTCAACAGCACCAGGCAGCTCATCAGGTAGCGAGTCGTACGATTCATAGAAGCCCATTCACCTCATCTACGGACAACTGTTCTGGAACGTCGGGAGCACGTCGTAACAAACCTCGACGGTGCTGAGCGGCTCGGGCACCGAGGTGCCGTCGAAGCGAACGATGTTCCGCAGGCCGGCCCCTTCACACTTGAGGTAGCTGGCGCCGTTGGTGACCGCGCTCGAGGCGATGTCGACCCGGCGGGAGCAGCGGCCGTTGCGGCAGGAAGGCGTCATCAGCGGGCAGTTGCCGTCGATGGTGCAGTTGGCCGCGCTGGCGGGGCTGATGAACGAGGTGAGGCCGCTGGCCACCCCGCCGTCGACCCGGAGATCAGGGCCGCGGCTCAGCCGGAAGTCGCGGCGCAGGCCCGAGGCGGCGTAGCCCAGCGACGAGAGCGCGCCGGAGAAGTCCTGCTGGCAGATCGACACCGTCACCCCGCCCGTCTCCGTGGCCACCTTCTCGTAGCGCGAGCCGCTGTAGGCGATCTCGAAGCCGCCGTCGTTGACGCCGCCGTCGGGGCACGCCTGGCCCGACAACCCGCGGCAGCAGCCGACGTGCGGCGTGGGGTCGCCGAACTGCGAGGGCACCAACTGCTCCGACATCGAGGGCGAGACGATCGCCGCCAGCGCCACCGACTCGGAGTTGCCGTAGCCCTTGTAGGTCTCGAGGAAGCGGGTGAAGTACGCCGTGCTGCCCCAGTTGCCCGCGCCGGCCAGGGAGAGGTCGGGCGCGCAGCGGCAGCCGGGGTCCGCGGTGCAGGTGGTCTGCCGCGTCATCGGGCTGCAGGAGGCGTCGTCTTCGTCGGAGACCACCACCACGTAGAGCGCGGCGTCTTCACGGATGAAGCGATCGAAGACCGGGGTGGTGATGTTGGTGGGCTGGGTGAGGGCGAGGTAGGCGGCGTAGAGGCCGCGCTCGGCGGCGCTGCCGTTGATGCCCACCGCAGACATCTGCCCGAAGGCCGTCACCGCCGTGGTGAGGTTGGGGCCGGTGTTGCAGGTGACGCCCCCGCCCATGATCGGCGTGCAGCTGATGTAGTTCTCGGTGCTCGCACCCAG
>VFKJ01000144.1 GCA_009885595.1 Myxococcales bacterium
CGGGAAGACCCGCATCGGCGACGCCCGCAGCGACGACACCCGCATCGACGACACCCGCATCGGCGATGCCCGCAGCGACGACACCCGCATCCCTGCGCTGGCCTGCGTCTGCCCGGCCCGCAGTGAGGGGCAGCGGGGCGGGGGGTGCCATCGGGGCGCCCAGGACCCAGGCGGTGGCGATCAGGAGGATCATGCGGAAACGGCCGACTGCGGCGGTGCTTTCTTCACCTGCGAGCGGCGCATTACCAGCTCGACCTGCCTGCGGGCTCCCTCGATCTTCTCGGGAGGCGGCGGGGTGGCGCCCACAAACCCTTCGCCTTCGCTCACCAGGATCGCGCGCAGCCGCTTCGAGACGGACTGGTAGACCCGCTCGCGCAGGGCGGGCGTGGCGGTGGCCAGGGCCAGGGCCAGCACGGCGGGATCCAGCTGCGTCACCACCGCGCGAATGACGGGCGCCTCGAGCTGCTCGAGGTCGTCGAAGAAGGGCATGCGCTGACGGAGCTCGGCGGCCACCTTCGCGTCCTTCGCCTCGAGCGCCTCGAGCAGGTGCTTGAGCGTCTCCGCCGGGGCCTCTGCCACCAGGCTCGCGAGCTGATCAGGCCCGCCCAGCGAGACGAAGCGGCGCGCCTTCTCCAGCCCCGCGAGCGCGGTGCTCGCCACCCGCTCCACCTCGGCGCGCTCGACCTCGTGGCTGGTGACCATCCACTGGCCCACCGCCAGCTGCCGCGCGGGCGAGAGGCGGCCGAAGACGCGCTGCACGGCGCCCTGCCCTCCGCCGAGCGTGGCCAGCAGCACCGCCGCGTCTGCGTCAGGGAGCTCCCCGAGGATCCCCACCAGCTCGTCCGACGAGCAGCCGGCCAGCCCGGCGAACGGGCCTTGCGACAACCCCGTGGCCGAAAGCCCGGTGACGCTCACGCCGCCCTCACCCAGGCCGCCGTGCTCGCCCGCGCGCCCCGTGGTGTCCGCGCGGCCCCCCCCGGCCTCGGCGCTCGCCTTGCTGCCCCGGCCCAGGCCCAGGCCCAGCGAGACCAGCAGCGCGAGGAGCAGCGCGCCCAGCAGCACGCCCAGCACCGCGACCAGCGTGTACAGCCAGCCCGGCGCCAGCCGCTCGAGCCCGGTCGCGGGCCTCCCCGTGGCCGCCGCCGCGGCGGGTGGCAGGTTCGAGACCTCGAGCACGTCGCCCCGCGCGGTGTCGAGGCCGGTGAGCCCGACCACGATGCTCCTGGCCTCGGTCCGCAGCGCCTCGGGCATGGCCTCGTCGAAGAACAGCTTCACGCTCAGGCGGGTCACCTCGGCTTCCACGCTCGCGCTGCGCAGAACGGTCTTTCGGCCCGGCACCTTGTATTCCATCTGCGGGGACGCCCCGGCCATCTGCTGCCGCACCGCCGGCAGACCGGGAAGGTCAGCCTGGCGCGTCGGCTTGATCAGGATGTCCGTGCCGGGCGTCTCTTCGGTGCGCGTGGTCTCTCCCAGGCGCGCCTGCAGGGTGGCCTCGACCCTCACCACCACCCGCCAAGGCGAGACGATCGGGGTCAAGGCGCCCTCGAGCTCGGCGCGCAGATTCCGCTGAAGGTCCAACCGCGCCGCCAGCACTGGCTCGAAACGATTGGCGGCGACGTCCGCGGCGAACGCGGAGGAAGCAAAGAGCACCAGCGAGGCCAGCGTGAACCGCATACCCTCTTTGGTACCAGAACTCGTCTTCCGCCACCATGCACGCTCCCTGCTCCCTGCGATTAGGTATCCGGGGTCGCGGCGGCGCGTGGACGCACAGGCAAATCGACAAGCCGTGGAACTTCGACGACATTGGTTCGATGTCACGACTGTCTCTGGTGTTCGGTGCACTGCTGCCCCTGGCGGCGATCGCGGGTGGGAGCTCGCAGGTCGATTTCCCGCAGGGTCCACTTCCGGCCAACGTCAAGGTGGGCTGGGCCCACGCGCCCTTCGAGGACGGCGACTGCTCGATCTGCCACGAGCGCAAGGACCCCAAAAACCCCGGGAAGATCACCATGCCGGTGGTCGAGCTGTGTGAGTCGTGCCACGAGGAATTCATCGCCGTGCTCGGGCGCCCGCACGTACACAAGCCGGCGAAGAAGTCCTGCGTGAACTGCCACAACGCCCACAACTCGGTAGAGAAGAAGATGTTGCACGCGCCGCTGCCCAGGCTCTGCGCGGAGTGCCACGACGAGACCGTCAACGAGATGGGGACGCTCAAGGTCAAGCAC
>VFKJ01001185.1 GCA_009885595.1 Myxococcales bacterium
ACTGCGTTACGCCCCTCGACTTCGCCCCGCTTCACCCTGGCACCGTGCAGCTCGGCCGCTCGCTTGATCAGCTCACCCACCAACACCTTCCCCGAGGTGTTGCGGGGGAAGTCCGGCACCAGCACCACCTGCCTCGGCACCCGCGGCGCGGGCAACACCGCGCGGCAGTGGCGCAAGAGCGCGGTGGCGTCGAGCTGAGAGTCGTCGCTGATCACGAAGGCGATCGCCACCTCACCCTCGAGCCCGTCGGGCGCGCCCACCACCACCGCCTCCCGCACCCCCGGGCGCGAGGTGAGCGCGCGTTCCAGCTCGGCCGGCGCCACCCGGTGCCCGCCCAGCTTGAGCACGTGCTTCGAGCGCCCGGTGATGGTGACGAAGCCGTCGGAGTCCCAGGTCGCGAGATCGCCCGTCCACAACCAGCCGTCGCGCAGCACCTTCGCGGTCTCCTCGGGGGCGTCGAGGTAGCCGGGCATCACCACCTCGCCGCGCGCCACCAGGTGGCCCTCGGAGCCCGCGGGCACCGGCACGCCTTGCTCATTGAGCACCCGCAGCTCGACGCCGGGCATGCCACGCCCGACGCTGCCCTTCTTCTCCGACGCCAGGGCCGGGGGAAGGAACGAGAGCCGCGAGGTCGCTTCGGTCTGGCCGTACATCACGTAGAAGAGCGCCGGCGCGAAGGCCGCCCGCGCCCAGGCGATGGTGTCCTGCTGCATCGCGCCGCCGGCCTGGGTGGCGAAGCGCAAGCAGCTCAGGTCGAAGGTGGACAGCTCGACGCTGCGCCGCAAGGTCTCGAAGGTCACCGGCACGCCCGCGAAGTTGGTGCAGCGCTCCCCCACCAGGCGCTCCATCACCACCCGCGGGTACATGAAGCGATGGTCGAGGAAGACCGAGCCGCCCACCCGCAGGTGCGAGAGCAGCACGCTCTTGCCGTAGACGTAGAAGAGCGGGAGCACCAGCATCGCGCGATCCGCCGCGGTGAGGCGGAGGTACTCCACGATGCCGTCGGTGCTCGCGCGCAGGTTGGTGGTGGTCTGCAACACCCCGCGCGGCGTGCTGGTGGTGCCCGAGGTGAAGACGATCTGCGCCACCTCGGGGATTTGCACTGGCGGGTCCCTCGACTCCGCTCGGGATGAACGGGGGATCTGCGGTGCTCGGCTTGGCCCCTCACCCTGACCCTCTCCCCGCTGCGCAGGGAGAGGGAACACCACGCCGCTCTCGGAGATCCACCCGGCGTAGCGGTCGGCCAGCAGCTCCTTCATCGCCGCCGGCGGCTCGAAGGGGTGCACCACCACCAGCCGGGGACCCGAGAGCGCCATCCACTTGCGCGCGTCGCGCCCGCTGATGAAGGCGAGGCCGGGCTTCACCAGCCGCAGCACCTCGGCCAACGCCTCTTCGCTCCAGGTGCGATCGAGCTCCACGCTGGTGGCGCCCAGCGACTGCACCGCGCACCACGCCGCCACCGTCGCCGGCACGTTCGGCAGCGCCAGCACCACCTTGTCGCCGCCCCTCACCCCCAGGCTCGCCAGCAACGCGCGCACCCGCTCCAGGCGCAGCTGCAGCTCCCCGTAGCTGACCCAGCCTCCCTCCGGCGTGCCCAGGAAGGGCGCGTCGGGCGTGGCCGCGGCGTGGGCGGCGAGCCACTGCACCGGGCCGCTCATGACGCGCGCTCCAGCGGCGGCGCTTCCACCGGGACGAACTGCACCGCGTCGAGGTGCGCCTGCACCACCGGCTGCGGCGCGTCGATGAACTGCCGCCACAGCAGCTGCAGCGAGGTCACCGCCATCAACGCCATCGCGTCGGCCTCGGACGGGGTGGTGCGGCTCTTGCGCAGCTTGGCCACCAGCTTCCCCACCAGCGCGCCGTCGAACACCCCGGCCGCCTCCACCGCCCTGGCGCTGAGCAGCTCGTCGCTCCACCCGGGCGCGGAGGGGCCCACCAGCGCCTCGGCCACCGGCGCGCGGTAGGGAAACTTCGCGCGCTCGAGCACCCGCTGCGGCACCCGGCCCCGCGCGAAGCGCTTCAAGATGAACTTCTCGTCCAGGCCCCGCAGCTTGAAGGAGTCGGGCAGGCGCGCGGACAGCTCGATCAGCCGGTGATCGAGGAAGGGAAAGCGGCCCTCCACCGAGTTGCTCATCAACATGCGATCGCCCTGGGCGGAGAGCAGGTACCCCGAGAGCAGGGTCTCGAACTCGAGGTACTGAGCGCGCGCCAGGGGGCGCCACCCCCGCACGCTCGCGGGCACCGTGTCCAAGA
>VFKJ01001222.1 GCA_009885595.1 Myxococcales bacterium
GTGGTCCAGACCAGCAACGTGGTCCTGCCCGCCTCGACCCCGATCACGGCGAGCTTGTCATCTCCGATGGTCTTCACGTCGACGACGGAGGCATCGCCGACGGCGACTCGCTGCATGCCCGGGATGGAGAGGATCTTCGACTGCCCGGGAAGCAGGCTCAGCGGCGGGAGCGCATGTGCCGACGGCGTGGGCTCGGGCTCACCACCAGCCCCGGCCGCCTCGAGGATGGCTTTGACCTTCGGCACGTACTCGTCATCGGCAGGCGCGACCTCGAGGAACCGCTCGTACATCTGCCGGGCCCTCTCCATGTCGACCGCGCTCATGTCGCGCGTCGCGATGGCCGCGTAGACGCTGCCCAGCAATCGGTAGCAGGGGTGGTACGCCGGCGCGGTCTGCACGCACTTCTGCAGTCTCACGGCGGCCCGCTCGAAGTTCTTCGCCCTCCTCTCGGCGGTCGCTTCCTTGAAGAGTTGCTCACCCAGGGCGAGCTGCTCGGTGGGCACCGGCAAGGGCGAAACAGGCGCCGCGCTCAGCTGCCGCGAGAGCGCCGTACCCTGGCCTTCCGAGAGCCTGAGGTCGAACGCGAGCAGCTCTTCCCGTTGCTCCGGGGTGAGCTCGGCGAGGCGCTGCGCGCGCTCGAGCATCTTGTTGAGCTCACTCGCCAGCGGCCGGCACTGGTCGCTGGCGCACTCCCTGGTGGCGAGCCGCTTCACCTGATCGAAGTCACCAGCGGTCCACGCGGCGGAGATCGCCGCCATCTCCTTGGCGCCGCTCGGCTTCACCAGCACGTCCTTCGCCACCGGAGGCGGCTCGACCGGTTCGCGGAAGAGCAGGTACGCCCCCTGCGCCCCCAGCAGCAGCGTCACCACCGCGGCGGCGGCCAGCACCTCAGGCGGCAGGAAGGGGCGGCGCTTGCGACGCAGCGGCAACACCTTCGCCTCGGTCAGCGGCGCGGGAGCCGTCAGCCGTTGCAGGCCGCGCTCCAGCTCCTCTTTCGACGGCTCGCCGGTGGCCTGGTGGCGGGAAAGGAAGGCCTTCGCGGCAGGCGAGAGCTCGCCGCCTTCTTCGTCGAGGTCACTCATTGCGGCTCCTGGAGGGCTTTGGTCAGCGCGGCGCGTCCCAGGCGCAGTCGCGAGTAGACGGTGTTGAGCTTCACCTCGAGGGCCTCGGCGGCCTGCGGCGCGGTGAGCTGCTCGAGATCGATCAACACCACGACCTCGCGTTGTTCTTCGGGGAGCCGCGAGAGCACCTGCTCGAGTTCCTGCAAGCTGCGCTGCTGCGCGAGCTGCTGCTCAGGTCCCCGGGAGGGATCGACGAGGCCGGCATCGAGCAGCCGCACGTGACCGCGCCGCTGCGTCGCTCGGCGAGCGTTGGCCGCCACCCGCACCGCGATGCCCACCAGCCAGGTGCCCGGGTTCGACCGCCCCTCGAAGCCCGCCAGCCGCTGGTGGGCGGTGAGAAACACGTCCTGAACGGCGTCCTCGAGGCCGGCGCGCTGCACCCCCAGGCGCAGCAGGGTGCGCCACACCTGCCGCGCGTGAGCCTGGTACAGCCTCGCGATGTCAGGCACTTCGGGGCGCATGGCGGGCAGCAATCGACTCACAGCCCCTTGAGTGTCGCCAGCCCTCAATTCCGTCACTGCGAAGAAATTGCAGGAGAGCGCGCCTCCCCCCGGAAGCGCGCTCTCCCCTCTGCTACGGCGCTTCGACCGGGGTGTTCGCCTCGGTGAGGTCAGCGGGGAAGACGTTGCCGTTCTCGTCGACGATGCGGTTGCCGGCGGCGTCCAGCGCGGTGGAGCACGGGTACGCCGAGGTCTTCACCGCCTTGGGCTGAAGGAACATCGGCTGCACCAGCCAGCTGTTGCCCGCGTTCGCGATGCCGTTGCACATCATCTGCCCCTTGTTGCGGTTGATGACGAGCTTGAGCCTGGTGGCGTCCTTGGTCATGGCGATGTCGGTGTCGGAGTCGCCCGCCACGAAGGCCGGCCTGAGCTTGAGGTCGGTCTGGCGCTGGGCCTGGGTCCCGGTGGGGACGTGGAAGATCACCTTGTTGATCCAGCAGCGCTTGCCTTCGTCGAAGGTGATGAGCGAGGTGTTGCCGCTGGTCGCCGCGCCACAGCCCTCGAAGGTGGGGGTGATGAGGCCGTTGGTGAGCACCGGGCGAATACCGATGACGTGATCGCGGCGCACGCCGACCTCATCGGCGATGGCGTCGACCACGTATTGCGGCGAGGCCGTCACCATCCAGACGTCGAAGCCGTTGGCCTGCAGCGCGCCGATCAGATCGCGAATCTGGTCGTACACGCGCACCCACCCGGTGGCGTTGGTGGTCGTACCGATCGTCTGCACGGCGCCGATGTCCGCGGCGGTGTTCTCCTCGAAGGCGGCGCGGGCGAAGGCGCGCACCTCGTCAGGGCGGTACCCCGCGGTGAGCTGCGAGACCCAGGCGTAGGGGTTGTTGTTGGTGAGGGTGACGTTGACGGTCCACGCGCTCACCGGGCTCGGTGGCGGGGTCAGCGCGTTGACATACACGTGGAAGATCGCGTCGGCGCAGGCGGTGTCGGTGCTGGTCGGCAACGGCGCCCCGACGGCGGCGAGCCCATCACAGGCCGCGCTGAGCGCGTTCACGCCGGCCGTGGAGAGGTTGGGGTTGCTCGCGAGCCACGTGCTCGGCCGGAGAATCTTGTCGTGCTTGAGCAGCCAGAAGAACGTGGCGTCGCCGATGTCGTTCTTGAGCACCGTGTTGTCCCAGTCGAAGACCGCGACGGGCCGCTCAGCCGGGTTGTAGGTGGCGCTGCTGCGGCCGTAGTTGGTCAGCAGGTTGTCGAGCGCGGTGCGGTTGGCGGGGACCCAGCCCCGAACGCGTGTGTCGAGCAACTGCAGTTGCGGCGTGCGTCCATCAACGCCGTTGATGCCTGCATCGCCCTGCGGCCCCGTCGCGCCCGTCGCGCCCGTGGCGCCCGTGGCACCCGGCGTACCCGGCGCACCATCCGCGCCCGGCGGCCCTTCGCAAGAGGACAGCAAAGCAGACACGACCAGTGCTGCGGTGAGACCCGCCCAGGACTTCTTCATCATGTGGTGACCCCTCAGGTGATGGGAATGTTGCGGCGGCTCGCGTGAGCAACGCGCATGCCGCTTCCGTCACCACTGCAGAGCCCGGGAAGTCCGTGACGCGCTGGTGATGTCCTGCGCGGGTTTCTGCTCAACGGGCTGCGCAATCGCTCTCATTGCGCTGCGTTGATTGTGATCATGTCTTGGGTTGGCGACGCCGGCGCACGCCGAGCACCACGGCAAACCCCAGCGACCACAGCGGGAGCACGATGAAGAACGCGCTCTGGACGATGGCGCAGCCCTCGCTGAGCAGCGACACCGGCTCGAGAGAGAAGGCATCGATGCGGCTGGCGTCGTCGGGGATCAGGCCCTTGCGCGCGAGCTGGGCACGCCGCTCCTCCACGCTGGACCCGCGCGTCGCCGAGAGCACCTCGCCGGTGTTCAGGTCGTAGGCGAGCGCGAGCGCCGTCGCGATGCCGCGCTGGTTGGTCCAGCCGTCGAAGTTCGGATCGGGTGCGGGCACGCGATAGACCCACGAGCCGCGGCGGTGGGTGGCGGCCTGGAGAATCACGTCGTCGATCAGGGTACTGCCGCACAGCCAGCAGTAGGGAATCCACGCGGGCGTGAGGCGCACCAGCTCGGGGTACCGGTCTTCGACCAGCGCGATCCCGGGCGCGAGCAGCCGCGCCTCGTAGTCGTACTTGCGATTGAAATCGATGGTGGCGACCTGCCCGGTCTTCGTGCCCACCGAGAACCCGTCCGCTCCGAGGAACCAGGCGACGGTCACCACCAGCCAGAGCGCGAAGGGGATCGGGAAGAGCCTGGCCATCATGCGTCCTTGACGACGAGCAGCCGCACCTCGGTCATGTCTTCCATGGCGTAGCGCACGCCCTCGCGACCCAGGCCCGAGTCCTTCACGCCGCCGTAGGGCATGTTGTCCACCCGCCAGCTCGGCACCTCGTTGATCAACACGCCGCCGACCTCGAGCACGTCCCACGCGCGCATCGCGCGGTGCAGGTCGTTGGTGAACACGCCCGCCTGCAGGCCGAACTTCGTCTCGTTCACCTCGGCGAGCGCGGCCTCGTAGCTCTTCACCCGGCTCAGGACGACGACGGGCCCGAAGGCTTCTTCGGTGACCAGCGGCTCGGTCTTCGGCACGTCTTCGAGCACGGTGGCTTCCAGCATGGTGCCCTGGCGCTGGCCGCCGCAGAGCAGCTTCCCGCCCGCGCGAATGGCGGACTGGATCCACCCGTCGAGGCGGCTCGCCTCGGGCTCGCTGATCATCGGGCCGATGAAGGTGGCCTCGTGCTTCGGATCGCCGGAGACGAGCGCGCGGGTGGCGATGACCAGGCGCTCCTTCAGCTCGTCGTAGATCGCCTCGTGCGCGAGGATCCGCTGCACGCTGATGCAGCTCTGGCCTGATTGGTAGA
>VFKJ01000957.1 GCA_009885595.1 Myxococcales bacterium
GCAACGATTGATCCCCTCGAACTGGGTGGTGCACTCGGTACAGATGACGTTGCGGCACTCGACGCAGATGCCCAGCCCCGCGCGCTCCGGGTGGTAGTGGCAACGCCCTGATCCGAGTGCCATTGCGGGGGAAAGCCTAGACTCGGCGGACGTGCGAGGGTTGATCGAAATGAGCCCCTCTCCCCGACCCTCTCCCCCGCAGGGGAGAGGGAGGCTGGAGTTCACAATTCTTCGAGGAACTCGTCGTTGTAGGTGTAGCGGCCGAGGCGCTTGAGCAGCGCTTCCATCGCCTCCACCGGCTTCACCGAGAAGAGCATGCCGCGCAGCTTCTTCACCTTCTCGTATTCCTTGAAGACGAAGAGCTTCTCTTCCTTGCGCGTGCCGGACTGGGCGATGTTGATGGCAGGCCAGATGCGCTTCTCGCCCAGCAGGCGATCGAGGGTGACTTCCGAGTTCCCGGTGCCCTTGAACTCCTCGAAGATCACCTCGTCCATGCGGCTGCCGGAGTCGATGATCGCGGTGCCCACGATGGTGAGCGTGCCCGCCTCTTCGGTGGCGCGGGCGGCGCCGAAGAGCCGCTTGGGCTTCTCCAGCGCGCGGCTGTCGACGCCGCCGGACATGGTGCGGCCCGAGGAGTCGATCTCCTTGTTGTAGGCGCGCGCCAGGCGGGTGATCGAGTCGAGCAGCACCACCACGTCGCGGCCGGCCTCCACCAGGCGGCGGGCGCGCTCCATGGCGAGCTCGGCGACGCGCAGGTGATCGGCCGTCTTGTGATCGCTCGAAGAGGCGAACACCTCGGCCTTGATGTTGCGGCGCATGTCGGTGACCTCTTCCGGCCGCTCGTCGATCAGCACCACCATCAGGTGCATCTCGGGGTGGTTGGTGAGGATCGCCTGGGCGATGCGCTGGAGCATGATCGTCTTGCCCGTCTTCGGGGGCGCGACGATGAGCGAACGCTGGCCCTTGCCCAGCGGGGCGATCAGATCGAGCACGCGGGTGACGAACTCCTTGTGCCCGTTCTCGAGCTTGATGCGCTCGACGGGATCGACCGAGGTGAGATCGGCGAAGTGCGGCAGCCGCGAGGCGACCTCGACGGGCTGCCCGTCCACCGTCTCCACGCTGATCACCGTGCCCTTGAGGCCCTTCATCTGCGCCTTGGCCACGATGTACTGGCCGGCGCGCAGGCGGAGCTTCTGCACCAGGTTCTTGGGGATCTCGGCGTCCTCGGGCGAGGGCAGCAGGTTCTTCTTCAAGCTGCGCAGGCCCGCGTTCTGACCCTTCACGTCGAGGTCGAGCACGCCTTCCACGGTCTGCACCGGCACCGAGACAGGCAGCCCCGCCGATTGCTGCTGGCGCATCTGGGTCTGCTGCTGCGTCTGGGCCTGCTGCTGCGCCAGGCGCTGCTTGTACTGATCGAGCTCCTGCGCGGTGAGGAAGACGTTGACCACCTGGCCATCGGGCTGGATGACCTTGCGGAACGCCTGGCCGTCTTCCGCGAAGAAGACCGGGTTGCCCTTGCGACGACGACGCCGGCGCTTGCGGCGCCCCCCTGCCTGGCCGGGTTGTCCGGGCTGGCCGGGCTGTCCACCCTGCTGCTGCTGCGGCGCACCTTCTGCGCCGTCGTCGGGACCTTCGTCGCCGCCTTCGTCGTCACCGCCGTCGTCGCTGCCCTCGTCACCGGGGGGTGAAGGCGGGGGCGGCTTCGTCGGGTCGTTCGGGTCAGGATCACTCATGCGTCTCACCGGCCCGCTCCAGGGTGGAGGGGGCTTCCTCTTCTCGCTGTGGGGCAGGGTGCCGACCGCGGGGTCCAAGACCAACCACGCGCGCCCTGAACCGGACCGGGGCCTCTGTGAGAGGGGCCCGAACGAGCCGGCGCCGCTGTCGTAGCAGCGGGGCTTCCAGACTTCACCTGATTTCAGCCCTTCAGTGACGACGTTCCGTGGGGGCCGCTGCGCTGCTCGTCAGCGCACGTCGATGGTGTACTCGAGCCGCGCCTGGATGCGCGGAGACTCGAGCAGCCAGGAGGCGCTGCCCAGCTGCTGCGCGAGCGACTGCAGGCCCGGGGGCAGCGGCTGCGAGGGCATCGAGAGGTCGAGCACGGCATTCGGCGCGGCCGCTCCCAGCAGCGCGGGAATGAGGCCCGGCGAGGTCTGGTAGATGTTGATGGCGAGCTCTTCCTTCACCCCCGACTTCTCCTTGGCGCGGGCGATCGCATCCATCAGGCCGCCGAGCTGATCGACCAGGCCGCGGGCCTTGGCGTCTTCCCCGCTCCACACCCGGCCGCGCGCCACGGCATCGACGGCGTCCTTGGGCAGCTTGCGGCTGGAGGCGACCTCGGTGATGAACGAGTCGTAGAAGTCGTCGATCCACTTCTGGGCCGCGACCTGCTGCTCGGGCGTCCACGGATCGAAGGTGTCGGTGATGCCGGCGAGCTTGCCGCGCTGGATGCTGATCTGCGTGGCGCCGAAGTCTTCGGCGAGCTTCTTGATGGCGGGCTTGGCGAAGAACACCCCGATGCTGCCGGTCAGGGTGGTGGGCGAGGCGACGATCTCGTCGGCGCCCATCGCCACGTAGTAGCCGCCCGAGGCCGCCACGTCGCCCATCGAGGCGATCACCGGCTTCTTCTTCTTCGCCTCGAGCACCGCGCGGTACATCAGATCGCTGGCCAGCCCATCGCCGCCGCCCGAGTCGACGCGCACCACGATCGCCGCGACGCTCGAGTCCTCCGCGGCCTGGTTGATCGCCTCGATGAAGGTCTGCGCGCCGGCCACCAGGTCGCCGGTGAAGGGCGTGGTCTGGTTCTTTCCGCCCGCGATGTTGCCGAGCACGGGGATCACCGCGATCGACTTCTGCTTGCCCCAGCGCTCTTCGCGGGTGTCGAAGGGGCGGTAATCGCGCGCCACGTGCACGCCAGGCAGCTGCTGCTGGATGAGCTCGTCGAACTGCTGCGGCGTCATCACCGCGTCGATCTGCCGCAGCTCCACCGCGCGCCGGGCCGGCTTGAGCCCTTCGTCGAGCGAGGCCTGCCACGCCTCGGGCTCGAGCCCGCGCCCGGCCTTGATGCGGGCGGCGACGGTCTTCACGTTGGAGTCGAGGTACGCGTTGATGGTCTCGCGCTGCGGATCGCTCATGTCCTGCCGGGTGAACTGCTCGGGGAAGCTCTTGTAGGCGCCGACGCGCGCCACATCGACGTCGATGCCGAAGCGCTTGGCGGTGCCGCCGAAGAAGGTGACGCTCGAGCGCAGCCCGTCGATCAGCAGCATCGCCTCGGGCGCGGCGTAGATGCCGTCGCAGGCGGAGATCATGAGGTACTCGGTGTCGCTGGCCGAGAGCACGTAGGCGAACACCTTCTTGCCCGCCGCGCGCAGCTTGACGATCGCCTCTCGCACCTCATCGGCGCGGGCGAGGCCCACCCCGGCGCCTTCGACCTTCAGCACCAGGCCCTTGAGCTCGGGGTCGTTGGCGGCGCGCTCGAGGAAGCGCAGGAACTTCACGTAGCGATCTTCATTGGCGAGCCCGAGCAGCGCGCCCAGGGTGGTGCCGCTGTTGGCGCCGAGCTCGGACAACGACACCACCGCGAGCTTCTGTTGCGGCACCACGCTCTGGTACTTGTCGAGCGAGAAGCGGGCGGCGAACTGCCAGTTCGCCTGCCCATTGCCGTACGCGACGCCCTGCGTGTAGCCGAGGTTCTCCAGGTCGAGCCCCAGCCCGCCGTGGAAGAAGAGCGGGTCGCCGGGATTGAAGCTGTGGCTGAAGCCTGCGAGCAGGCGAAGGCCGCGCACCACCGTGGCCTGCACCGTGTACTGCATGCGGCTGCGCGCCAGCGGGGTGGTCTCCGGGGCGATCCAATCGACGCCCACGGTGAGCCGCTCCCCGAAGGGCCGCACGCCGAGGCCCAGCGTCCACTCGCGGCCGAACGAGGTGGTGAGGCCGAGCAGGTTCGCGCGAGGCGCGTTCAGGTTGCGCACGAAGGCGCCGAACGACAGCCAGCGCAGGGGCCGCGACTGCACGCCGACGTCGAGGCTGGTGACCCACTGCACGTTGCTGGCGCTGAACCAGTTGATGGTCGCGCCGGCGGACAGCAGCTGGGGACCGACGGAGAACCCCAGCGACGACTTGGCGCGCTCCAGGCCCAGGCCGGCGGCGGGGCGCAGCCACTGGAAGCTGACCCCGAGGCCCACCAGGTCGCCGATGCTGGTGGCCAGCCACACGCCGTCGTTGTCCTGCGGGCGCACGTTGCTGCGCTCGTGCACGTACCAGCCGTTGAGGCGACCGACCCGGCCCAGGCCCGCGGGGTTGTAGACGAGCGAGGTGGCCTCGTCGCTCCAGGCGGAGGAGCCGGGCAGCAGCGTGGTGCCGCGCGACGGATCAGCGGTGCCCACCGAAGCGGTCTGGGCGAGGGCGGTGCTGGCCAGCAGAGGAAAGAGGAGCAGCGACGGGCGCGTGCGCATCAGCGCCGTCTACTACGACTCACCAGTCTTCGGTGCCGCTGGCCTTGTCGAGCGGGTCGCCGCCCGTGGCCTTCTTGTCGCGGCTGATGTTCTTGCCGCCGCGATCTTCGCCCTGCCATTCCTCGGTGCCCGCCTTGCCGTCGAGCGGATCGGAGGAGCGGGTGACCTGCTTGTCGCTGCTCTCCCCGGCGTTGACCAGGTGGTTCACGATGCGGCCGACCTCGCCGCGGAGCTGGCCGAACTCGTCGCCCTGGAAGGCGACGCGCTTGATGGCGATGCGCCTGCCGCTCTTCAGGTCGAAGTAGGCCATCGTCAGCTCAGTCGACTCGCCGGCTTCCTTGAGCACGCCGATCACGGCGCGGTCGAGCTTGAGCGAGTTGGACACGCTGGTCATCGTCTGGCCGCCCTTGTCCTTGAGGGCCTCGCCGGCGAGCCGGTCCATCAGCGCGTCGAAGGCCTTGTAGCCGGAGGTCGCGGTGAGCTCGCTGGTGATGTCCTGGTCTTCGGGGGTGACCTCGACCATCAGGCCCAGCTGCTTGAAGCCGGGCCGCTCGATCTTCACCAGGTGCTTGCCGATGGGCAGGGTCTGCAGGGTGGTGGGCGAGTAGCCCTGCAGCTCGCCGTTGAGGAACACCCGGGCGCCCGCGGGCTTGGTCTTCACCGTGACGCTGCCGCGCAGCTGGGCGTTGCGGCTGGTGGCGACCTGCGCCTTGAGGGCGAGGAAGTTCTGCGGGTAGCGCTTGCGATCGAGCTCGAAGCTGGGGCTGAGCGCGAGGAGATCGAGGATGGCGATCTTCGCCTCTTCGACGTCGCCGCGGGCCTGGAGCACCGAGCCGAACATGGCCACCGCGTCGCAGAGATTGCCGCAGGTCTTCATCGCGCCCACGGCCTTGCCGTATTCCTTGATGGTGGCGCGCAGCTTGCGCTCGGCGCCTTCGGAGTTGCGCTCGTCGAAGGCGGCCTTGCTCTCCTTGAAGCCGGTCTCGGCGCGCTTGAGCGACGCCACCGCTTCCTCGTCGGCGGCGATGCCGAAGAGATCGTCGCTGGTGCGCACGGTGAAGCCGGCGAACTCACCCAGCGCCTCGTTGGCGAAGGCCTCGACCTTGAGGGTGAGGGCCTCGGACGCCTTGTCCATGGGGAGGATCAGCGCCGCGACCCGTTTTTCAGACGGGGCCGCCGCGAAGGCCTGGACGGCGATGGCACTGATCAGGAGGGCGTACTTCATCGTCGTCACCTTTAGGGAATGCCCAGCACGACGTTGTACGCGCGACCGCTTGGATTGTTCGCGGCCGCCACTCCGGCGGCGGTCGCGCCGCCCACTGCCACCACGCCCACCGCGGTCCAGAACCACCACTGCTTGTACACGGGGCCGCCGGCGCCCGGTTCCTCAGGGCGATCGTCGGCGACGGCCGCCACGGCCGCGGCGGGCCTGTCAATGAAGCCGCCGATCTTCTTCGCGCTCTCGCCCAGCTCTTCGGCGGAGATCGACAGGCCCGAGAGCCGGTTGCCGCTCTCGACGTCCCACACCTCGGCGGTGGCGCCGTCGCTGAGCACCAGGAAGCGCGCCTTGACGATCTCTCCCACCTTCTTCGCGCCGGGCGGAATGGGGCCCTTGGCGCCGACGCCCTTGCCGATCAGCGTGGTGGCGGCGTCACGCACCTCCATGTAGCCGGGGGCGGCGCTGAGGGTCGCCTTGGCGGAGCCGCCTTCTTTCGACACGTCGGCCCAGGCCCCGGCGGGCTCGTAGCCGGGGCGAGCAAAGACGACCAGGTGACGGCCGACGGGCACGGCCGGGGGCTCGGCGATGGGCGTCAGCCCCAGCTCCTTGCCGCGCAAGGTGACCATCGCGCCGGGGGGCGAGGACTCGATCGACAGCGGGCCCTGGCCCTTGTTGCCCAGCTCGGTGACCGCCTTGTCGAAGGACTTCTTCACGTCGGCGCCGTAGACCTGCGGGTCGCAGGTGAGGGAAGGGTTGTTGACGAGGGCGCGCACGAACTCTTCCTGCGCCTTCTTCGCCTGCGACTTGCCGCCGTTCTGGATCGCGAGCGCGGCCACGAAGAAGTGCGCGTCGGCGAGCGTCTTGGAGTCAGCCAGCTCGGGGTGCTTCACGAAGAACTCGAGCGCCTCGTTCCACCTGGTGGCGGCGCCCTCGTAGTCGAGATCGTCGTAGGCCTGCCGGGCGTCCTTCACCAGCTTGTCACCGCTCTCGTCGCGCGCGGCCACCGGGAAGGCGGCGGGCACGTCGACCAGCTTCACGTTCGCCTCTTCCAGCGCGCGGGTCAGCTCGGTCTCGGCTTTGACGGCGCCTGCCTCGTCAGGTGACGAGACGAAGACGGCCGCCCTGGCTGGCAGGGAAGGTTTGGCGGCGGGGGCGGGGGCCGTCTTCGGCGCGGCCAGCACGAGGAGAATGAGGGGGAGCACGGCGGGCAGCGTACCCCACGGGTCCCAAAGATCACCTCCGTCGTGTGACCGACCCTGGCCGGAGATCCAGAGGCATTCCGCGAGGTTGGCAGTGACGTTTTCTTGCCCCCGATCGGCTGGCTGGTAAGGTCCCGCCGATCAGGCCTGTAGCACCCGCTTCAGGGCCCGCAACGAACTGAAAGATCGAGGCATTTCGTGAGCGCAGCTGAACAGATGAACATGTTCTCGGGCGGTGGCGGCAAGGGTCGGGGGAAGGCGGATTCCGGGTCCGGCGGCGGCGGTGGCGACCGGCCCATCAACCTCTCCACGGAAGCGCGCGCGCGCTACCTCACCTACGCGCTCTCGGTGATCACCAGCCGCGCGTTGCCTGACGTGCGCGACGGCCTCAAGCCGGTGCAGCGCCGCATTCTGTACGGCATGTGGAACGAGGGGGTCACCTCCGACGCCAAGTACCGCAAGTGCGCGAACGTGGTGGGCGTGGTGATGGGCCAGTTCCACCCGCACGGCGATCAGTCGATCTACGACGCGCTGGTGCGCATGGCGCAGGACTTCTCGCTGCGCTACCCGCTGGTCGACGGCCACGGAAACTTCGGCTCGGTGGACGGCGATGCGGCGGCGGCGATGCGGTACACCGAGGCGCGCCTGCAGAAGCTCGCCGAGGAGATGCTGGGCGAGTTGCAGCAGCGCACCGTGCACACC
>VFKJ01000696.1 GCA_009885595.1 Myxococcales bacterium
AGCAGGCGCTCGCCCGGGGCAGCGAGCAGCTCGCCATGCTGGAGCAGGAAGGCAGCGCCACCCGGAAGAAGGCGACCGCGCAGCTGGACGCCGCGCAGGAACAGCTGGCGCAGCTCGAGTCAGCCGCCGGCGGGGCGAGCGACGCGCTCACCACGGCCCGGTCCGCGCGCAGCGCCCGGCAGGGAGAACGTGACGCGGTCGCGGTGCAGCTCGCGCAGGCCGATCGCGCCGCGGTGCTGGCGCGCCTCGAGGACGCCCTCAGGCAGCTGGCCACCTTCGAGGGCGTCGAGGTGCTCTCGGCCCAGGAGCTCGCCGCCCGCGAGCGCCTGGTGGAGCTGGCGCGCCTCGCGGCTGACCAGGCCGGGCGGGACTTCGCCAACGCCGAGGGCGCGCTCAGCAAGGTGGGCGGTCCGCAGGCGCGCGAGAACGTGCGCGAGCTGGAAGAAGCGCTCACGGTGGCCAGGGCGCGCGAGCGTCACCTCGAGGTCGACGCCGCCGCCTGGAAGCTGCTGGTGGAAGCAGTGCGCGAGGCGGAGAAGGAAGACAGCTCGAGCCTGGGCAGCGCGTTGGCGGCGCCGGTCACCGCGCGCTTCGCCGAGCTGACCCTGGGCCGCTATCCCTCGGTGAAGTTCGACCCCTCGCTGAGGGCCGTGGGCGTCGGGGCGCCGGGCGCGCGCGCGGACCCCCAGACGATCCTCTCCTCGCTGTCCGTGGGCACGCGCGATCACCTCGCCACCCTGGTGCGCCTGGCGATCGCCCTGCAGCTCGAGAGCGCCATCGTGCTCGACGATCACCTGGTGCACACCGACCTGGGGCGCCTGGGCTGGTTCCGCGACGCGCTCGCGCACGCCGCGCAGAAGACCCAGGTGGTGGTGCTCACCTGCCGGCCGCTCGATTACGTCCCGCCCGAGGCGCTGCCCACCGACGGCGCGTCGAAGAGCCTCGACGGCGGGCAGACCCGGGTGATCGACCTCGCGCGGGTGATCAAGCGCCGCTGACGCCGCAAATCATAAGTAGCCATATCGCGTCATCCAAGGCGACTTCTGGCTAGAGATGCGGCCGGGCGAAGAGCGCGTCCATCGCGACCGTTCGCGCCACCAGCCCCCGGCTGTGCTCGTTGTCCCGCAGCCCGTAGGTGGTGACGAGGGTGATGAAGAGCGCCTTCTTCGTGCCCGTCGCCGCCCGAAACACGTCGCGCTTGTGCGCCAGCTCGCGCGCATACGCCTTGTCGATGGCGAACTCCGCCTCGGAGAACTTCATCTCGCACAGGTTCATGCTGCGATCGGCGCGATCGATCACCAGGTCGATCTGCGCGCCGTCGCGGTGCGTGCCGTCGGGCCGGTGCTCCCAGGCGCCCTCCTCGGTCTCGACCCCTGCGATGCCCAGCGCGGCCTTGATGGCCCAGACGTGCTTGAGGCACGTCGCCTCGAAGGCCAACCCCGACCAGGCGCGCCAGGCGGGCGTGCCCTGCCTGCGCATCCACACGCCGTCCGAGGCGCCGCGGTGCCGCTCGATCCACGTCAGATAGAAGAGCGAGTATTCGTCGGCGAGCCAGTAGACGGCGTCCCTCCGCGCCCGCCCCAGCCGCGGCATCTGCAAGATGAAGCCGGCCTCTTCCAGCTCGTCCAGCACCTTGGTCGCCGCCCCCCCGGAGCCCAGCGAGGCCGCCGCGAGCAGCTTGCGCCGGGTCAGCCCGCGACGCTTGCTGGCGAGCGCCCGCACCACCGCCTCGTGCCGCTGGGCTTGATCGAAGAGCGAGGCGTAGAGGTGGGTGAACTCGGTGCGCAGCAGCCCGTCGCGCGCGAAGCACAGGCGGTCGATGTTCTGCGCGGCAGACTCGCCGGGACGAACCTGGGAGAGGTAGTGAGGCACCCCGCCCAGCGCCATGTACAGCTCTGCCGTCTGGTAGCGCCCCAACTCCACCCCCCGCGCCCTCAGCAGCTCTTCGGCGTCCGCCAGCGAGAACGGCTCGACGCGCAGGCGCCGCGTCACCCGGTTGTGCAGCCCGCCGCGCTGGCGAACGATGTTCTGCAGCATCCACGAGGCGGCGGAGCCACAGAGCACCACCACCAGCTGCGGCTGCCGGCTCGCCCAGGTGTTCCAGAAGTGCTCGAACGCCTGCAGGAACCCGGAGCGGCGTGACGCCAGCCAGGGCACCTCGTCGAAGAACACCACCTGCTTCGTCTTGCGCCTCTTGAGCCGGCTGGACAGGAAGGCGCCGAGCTGGGCGAACGCCGCAGGCCAGTCGCGGGGAGGCGTCAGCTCGGCCAGCGCCGAAGAGGCAAGGCCCAGGGCAGCCGCGAACGAGCGCAGCTGGGTGACGAGATCGGCCTCGTGTATTCCGACCAGCTCGAAGCAGATCTCGTGCGCGCAGGCTTGCCTGATCAAGAAGGTCTTGCCCACCCGCCGCCGCCCGTAGACGGCGATGAGCTCTGCCTGAGGAGAGTGCAGGGCCTCGTCGAGGGTGCGTCGCTCTCGGTGCCTGGCGACCAGCGACGGCGCCACGCGACTTGCGTCGCCAGATCGCGGTGAACTTGGCATGATATGGCTACTTATAGGCTTTCCATAAGTAGCCACAAGTCACCTGAGCTTTGAGCTTGTGGCCACATATGACCGTCAGCGCGCGCAGATCAGGCCTCCCCATCTGACGTCAGGGCTGCGCTCGGGCGCGCGAGGCGTGCTAGGACACCCGGATGCAACCACCCGAGGAGAGTCAGCCCATCGAGGCTGATCAGGCCTGGCAGGCATCCGTCTCGCCCTGGCCGCTGAGGCTCACGCTCGCAGGCGCGCTGCTGGGCAGCGTGTTCGCCGCGGTCAGCACCAGCGAC
>VFKJ01000574.1 GCA_009885595.1 Myxococcales bacterium
GCGGCTTGCCCTGCTTCACCAGCGACCGGAAGCTGGGGATGTCGGGCCCCGCGCCGAGCGCCACCGGGGCGGGGGGCGGCACGGGGGCGGCGAACTCGGGGTTGGTCTTCGGCGCGGTGACGGCCGGCATCGCGGGGACGGAAGGAATGCGGACCCTCTTGGTGCCCTCCTGCTTGCGCGCGGCCTGCTCCTCGAGGTGCTCGAAGAACTCGTCGAGGTAGGGCCGCAGCTCGCCCCAGAGGTGAATGAGGCCCGCGTCGTGACCCACGAGGTCCTTCGCGAACGCGGGGTCCTGGTAGGCCTCGGCGAGCAGGCCGGCGCGGCGCGCGAACTCGGCGCGGCTGCTGTGGACGCCCTGGCGCGCGAGCTCGAGGTGGTACACGCAGCGCGCGAACTCCACCCGGCGATTGCCGGTGGGCCCCAGCTCATCGATCGCCCGCGCCAGCCCCCGGGGATCGTCGCGGTGCTGCCAGCAGGTCGCCAGCGCGCGATCGAAGTGCCGCAGCTCGAACTGCACCAGCATCGGCGCTACCGAGAGCCACAGGCTCTGCAGCGAAGGGTGCAGGCGCGAGAGCTCATCGCCGCTGCCGTCGCGCCAGAACACCAGCAGCACCTCGGCCAGGTGAGAGAGGTGTGCCCGGCTCTCGGCGTCGCCTTCGCGCGCGAGCTCGAGCTCGAACAGCGCGGCCGCGAAGTGCGCCATTCCGTCGCCGCTCGCCTTGAGGGCGGTGACCTCGCCCTTGAGGCGCGTCAGATCACCCAGCGCAGCGGCGCACCGCTCGATCGACAGGCTGAGCTCGACAGGAAGCTGCGGGGCGGCCACGAGGGGCGGGATCCTGCCTGTCCGCGGTGGCGGGATCCACTGTGGCGAGTGGCGCGTCGCGGCGGAGAGTAGGCTTGCACCCCGTATGGAACGGCTGCAGCCGCTGCAGGATCAACCGACGCAGGACCCGGTGCCCTCGCTGGCGCCCTTTCCCCCCTCGGAAGCGCCGGCGCCTTCCCTCGAGGTGTTCGCGCTCACCGCGCGCTCCAGCCCGGGGGCGGAGGGCCGCGAGGCGTTGAGCGCGCTCCAGCTCGCGCTCGAGACGCTCACCCCCACCGAGGAGAACGGGAAGCTGCTGCTGCGGCTGCTCGACGAGGGCGCCTTCAACGAGCTGCGCGGCGCTGACGGCAGCCCCACCCGCGAGCTCGCCGTGGAGACGCTCTTGGGGCTGGGCTACCCCTGGGCGCTCCAGATTCATCCGGACGAGCTGGCCTGGTACCGCGGCACCGAGGCCACCCGCCAGCGCAATAAGTACCTGTTACTCATGGGGATTGGGACGCTGGCGGCGGTCGCCGAGGCGTTCCTGCTGCGGCTCTTCTGAGCTCACTTGTCAGTGCCCTGGTTTAGAAGGCGATTGACAGGGACACGCAACGTCTGTTCAGTATCCAACAACCAACACGCAGCAGAGGGGAACACCAAGCACATGGCGAACACGGAAAAAGAGAAGGCGATCGAGCTGGCCCTGCAGGCAGTGGAGCGGCAGTTCGGCAAGGGCTCGATCATGCGCCTGGGCAACGACGAGCCGATGGCGCACGACATCGCGACCATCCCCACGGGGTCGGTGGGCCTGGACATCGCGCTGGGCATCGGCGGCGTGCCCCGCGGCCGCATCGTGGAGATCTTCGGGCCGGAGTCGTCGGGCAAGACGACGCTGTGTCTGCACATCGTGGCCGAGGCGCAGAAGCGCGGCGGGGTGTGCGGCTACATCGACGCCGAGCACGCGATGGACGTGGGCTATGCGCGCAAGCTGGGCGTGCGCACCGACGATCTGCTGCTCTCGCAGCCGGACACCGGCGAGCAGGGCCTGGAGATCGCCGAGATGCTGGTGCGCTCGGGCGCCATCGACGTGCTGGTGATCGACTCGGTGGCGGCGCTCGTTCCCAAGGCCGAGCTCGAGGGTGAGATGGGCGACGCGCACATGGGCGTGCAGGCGCGCCTGATGAGCCAGGCGCTGCGCAAGCTGACGGGCGCGGTGGCCAAGAGCCAGACCTGCCTCATCTTCATCAACCAGATCCGCATGAAGATCGGGGTGATGTTCGGCAACCCCGAGACCACGACGGGCGGGCAGGCGCTGAAGTTCTACGCGTCGCAGCGCCTCGACGTGCGGCGCATCGGGTCGCTGAAGAACGGCGAGCAGGCGGTGGGCAACC
>VFKJ01000452.1 GCA_009885595.1 Myxococcales bacterium
ACGCGCTTCGTGGTGCGGATGGTCATGCGCTCTCCTGTTGCGGGGTGGGGGCCGGAGCCTACATCGTCACTCTTCCGGGTCGGGAATCAGCTCTTCGCCGACGTCCTCGACCGGCGGCTCGTCGTTCTCGTCGGAGGGCTCGGCGCCCACTTCGCGCGGCGCGCTCGACTTGCCGCCTTCCTTCGAGACCACGTACCACTGGCGGCCCTGCTGAATGCGCTGGCACAGGCCTTCCTTCTCCATCGCCTCGAGCAGGCGGCTGAAGGTGGAGAACCCGAACTCGCGCTCGTCGAAGTCGGGCTCCTTGCGGACGATGGTCTCCTTGATGAAGGAGGGGTTGATGGGGCCGGTGGCGCGGCCCAGCAGGCTCGAGACCACCTCGCGGGCGATCTGCGGGATCTCGCGCTTCTTGCTGCCGCCCGGGCTGGCCGCGGCGCCTTCGGCCTTCGGCTTCTCCGGGCGCCGCTCGCGGTGCTCGTCGCGGTGCTCTTCCCGGCCGCGCCGGCCGCCGCCCTCGGTCTTCAAGTAGATGAACTCGTCGCACGCCTTGACGAACACCGGGCTGGTCGACTGCTTCACCCCGATGCCGATCACGTACTTGTCGTTCTCGCGCAGCTTGCTGGCCAGCGGCACGAAGTCCGAGTCGCCCGAGGCGATCACGAAGGTGTCGATGTGCTCGCGCGCGTAGCAGAGCTCGAGGGCGTCAATCACCAGCCGCATGTCGGCGCTGTTCTTGCCGGCGCGGGTGGAAGGCGGAACCTCGACCAGCTCCACGCCGAACTCGTGCAGGTGGGTCTTCGCTTCCTTGAAGCGCGACCAGTCGCAGTACGCGCGGCGGAAGATCACCTTCCCCTTCTCGAGCAGGCGGTCGAGGGAAGGCTGGAGGTCGAAGCTCGACGGGGTGATCCCCGTGTTGGTGACGAGGTTCTCGAAGTCGATGAAGAGCGCGATGCGACGGGCGGCGGTGTCAGACATGAGTGAACCTTCTTTCACGTTTCGCACCGCGCGCCCTCTTAAAATGCCCCGCGCTTACAGGATGGTGACCGGCACTCCCACTTCGGGCCGCTTGAGCGCAGCCAGGGCGTCGGGGGTGATCAGCGTCTTGAGCTTCGCGATCACCGCGCTGTCGCCTGCGTAGTTGTGGCCGGTGTGCGAAGCCAGGGCCGAGTTCACGCTCGAGAGCGAGACGGTCTCGGGCAGGTTGTAGCGGTTGAGGAAGTTCTTCCAGACCTCACCATCGCGGTACCCCTCGTCGACCGAGAGCGACTGCGCGAAGAGCATCATGCCGGCCAGCTTCGAGTCTTCCGGAGTCAGCCGCAGCTTCCCGCCGTCCTGCATGAAGCGGTTGAACTCGTACGCGGTGGTGGCGCGCATCGCCTCTTCGCTCATGTGCGAGTAGCGGGCGTTGAACGTCATCACGTACTCGGTCTTGCCGTCGCGGCCCTTCTGCTCGGCGAAGCGCACCACGTCCTTCGGCTCACCCGGCTTCGGCTCGTACCAGCCGCCGGAGACCACCTTGGAGTCGGGGTTGGCGCGATCGAGGATCCCGGAGAACTCCGAGAGGGTGTTCACCATGTTGGCGGACACCAGCACCTTGGTGCCGTCGAGCACGGTGGCCGGGCGATCCTGCTTCACCGCCTGGAACTCGCGCGCGGTGTCTTCTGTCACCTTGAAGGTGGAGTAGTTGAAGTGCTTGTCGAGGTAGTCGGCCTGGCCGTCGTTGTCGCGGTCGAGCACCTTCTCGCGGACCTGGGTGGAGATGGGGGTGATGTAGTTGTCCCAGGTGCGGCCGTAGCCGATGTCCGCCGCCTTGTTCATCGCGGTGTGCAGCGCCGTCCAGTCGTTGCGCGCGGCCACTCCGTTGATGAGCGCCATCAGCGCCTGGCCCCCTTCACCGCGGGTCATCTGCCCCTGGCCGTCGGTGTAGAAGTTCGAGGCGGCGTAGGTCGTCACCACCTGCGCGTTGCCGTACTTCTCCTTCACCCGGTCGAGCACGCCCTTGCCCACGCAGAGGTTGTAGAAGACGAGCTTGCCGTCGCCGGCGTCGGGCGTCTCCGGGCCGTTCTTCACCGAGGCGGTCATCGCCCGGCCCCAGTTGGAGTGGCCGTCGTAGCCGACCATCTGAAGGTTCTTGTCGTTCATCGTGTTGAGGATGTCGGTCCCGCCCTGGTGCACCTGGATGCGGAAGGTCGTCTCGCCCACGCCCGGCTTGTTGATCTTCGCCTCGTAGGTCGAGACGCCGTGCTCGTTCTCTGCGCCCACGGCCTTGAAGCCGTTGGTCTTGAGGTAGGCGGTGAAGCCCTTCCAGAACTCGCCCTGCCCCACGGTCCACGAGAGGTTGACGGTCTTGTTCCCGTTGGCGAACCACTTCTCGTACGGCGGCGTGGTGGGGGCGAGCTGCTTGAGCAGCAGGTCGCTGAGGGCCTTCACCTCACCTGACTGCGCGGCCGGGGCGTTGGAGAGGTGGAAGATCAGGTTCTCACGCAGCCGGGGATCTACTTCGGCGCGCACCAGCGCTTCGTAGGTCTTCACCGCGGGGCCGCGCAGCTCGGGCTCGCTGCTGGAGTTGATCAGATCGAGCAGCACCGCGCCCGACGAGGCGCGCAGCTGCAGCGCCTGCTGCGAGGTCATGCCCGCGGGCGGCGCCCCGTCTGCGGGCACGCGCGCGAGGGCGAGCTTGAGCTGCTCGAAGGTCTTCGAGCGCAGGTCCTTGCTGGCGGTGGCGAGCAGCGGCGTGCGCGCGTTGTCGGCGGCCTCGGCGGCGCGGAAGACGGCCTCGCCCAGCTCGAGATCCGTGCGGGGCGGCGTGCCGTTCGAGTTCACGGTGAAGACGCCGCTGGCGTTGAGGAAGATCGGGCGCTCGGCGTTGGTGGCGTCGAGGTTGACGGTCTGCGAACCCACCGGCGGCGGAGGCGGCAGCTGGGGATCGAGCAGCGCCTTGATGATCTCGAGCGAGCCCGCCTGGAAGGTGTCGGCGTACTTCGTCAGGATCGCCTTGAGGTCGGCCTTCTCCCGGGCGCTGACGATGCCGTTCGATTTGACCTGGGCGACGATGGCCTTCGCCTCGTCAGCGGTGAACTTGCGGTCGATGACTGCGGCGTCGCCCATGCGTCGAATCGTGGTGGTCATGCGTCAGGCCCCTTGGCTGCGAGTGATGAACGAGTGCTCTTTAGCAGCAGATCGAGCCCTCAGTACTCCCTCTCCCTGCGAAGCGGGGAGAGGGTCGGGGTGAGGGGCCAATCGCGCCCATGATCAACGCTCAGGGAAGGAACAGCCAGGTGTCAGCTCCGCTGAAGAGCACCACCGCTCGCGGACCGGGTCGTACGCCAGGGCGTGCCCGTGGCCCGGTGGCGGGCGCTGGGTGGGGAAGCGCTGGGTCCAGGCGG
>VFKJ01000212.1 GCA_009885595.1 Myxococcales bacterium
CCGCCGCCCGTCGCGGTACCGCCGCCCGTCGCGGTACCGCCGCCCGTGCCGCCGCCCGTCGCCGTGCCGCCACCCGTCGCCGTGCCGCCGCCCTGGCTGCCACCGCCGAAGCTGCCGCCGGAGCCCGAGGACATGCAGGTGCCGAGCTGGCAGGTCTGGCCAAGCAGGCAGGCCGTGCAGGTGCGGCCCGCGCCGCCACACTGCGCATCCGACACGCCGGTCTGGCAGGAGCCCGTCGCGTCACAGCAGCCGAACGCACAGTTGCTCGGGGTGCACTTCGCGGGTCCACACGACACACCCATCGCGACAAAGAAGCCGAGCACGGCTCCCAGCGCCATCCACTTGAACGTCGTTGTCATGCTCGGGCCCTCACCATGTTCGTCGAGAGAAGTCCAACGACTGACACCAGCTGGAGCCCAGGTGTGCAGCGGGACTTCACTGACTGCGGTGAGGGAGAAAGCGGGATTCGGAAGGTGTGACGCAGGGCACGCTGAGAATCCCCCCGCGCACCTCGCTGCGACTAGCAGACATGCATCGCACCAACCGATCCCTTGTATGTCACGGCCTGATCAGCTGCGCCAGTCCTTGTCTGGGGACGCCCGTCACCCTGCTTTCTGACTCAGTTGTCCTCGAAGCCGTCTCCGCGGAAATAGCGGCGCTGATCAGCCGGGCCGGCCCGATTCACCGCGTCGAGCGCGTCTTCGAGTTGCTCCAGGTTCTGGCCCGAGGTCACCCCGTCGAGGGCGGCGAGCAGGTTGGCGGCGGTGACGTTCCAGTACAGCTCGGTGGTCGAGCCGATGACGTCGAGGTTCCGGGTGGTCTTCCCCGGGGTCTTCGAGCGGAGGTCGTCGAAGTAGCGCCAGGTGCTGCAGCCGTCGAAGAACATCAGCTGGTAGTCGGGCGTGAGCGCGCCGGCCTGGAGATCGTTGGGCCCCAGGGTCACGTGGCCGGGTTCGTACGGCGCCCCGATGACGAAGTTGCCCGCCGGCGAGTGGATGTCGTCGAAGTCGGGCCCGGAGCCGTAGCGGGCGTGGCCTCCGTACATCACCAACTCGGAGCGGCGCAGGGCGTCGGCGAAGCGCTGCTTGGGCTGATCGACGTCGGGGGTGATCAGCTCGATGATCACCCGCCGGCCATCCTGCTCACGCGTGAGGTACTTGCCCTCATCGTCGAGCCCGAGTGCGGCGCGCTGATCATCGGCCACCCAGGTGTAGCCGCGCTGGGCGAGGCCCTGGAGCACGCGGGCCTGCTCCGGCTCCTGCGAGCCCGCCTCGTCGTAGCCGATCGCCAGCACCGCCCGCAGCACCCCGTCGGCGAACAGCGCGCCGTAGTCGGGCGAAGGCGAGGGCGCGTTCTCGAGCGCGCGCAGGGTGTTTCCGTCGAGCGCGCCGGTGACCCGCAGCCCGTGAAGTTGCTGGAAGCGCGCCACCGCGGCGGCGGTCTCCCGGCCGTAGTCACCGTCGGCGCCGTAGCGGGGCAGGGAGAGGCCGGCGTGCAGCAGCTGGTTCTGGGCGTGCTTGACCTGCTGGCCTTTCGCTCCGCGCCGCAGCGGCTCGGGTTCGGTGTCGGTCTCGGGGATTGAGGTGGTGGCGGTGATGCGCATGGTCGGCTCCAGGTGCTCGCGGCAGGAGCGCCGCGGTGCTGGGGGCCGAGTGAGCAGGGGTGGTGCCGCGGTGATCAGCCGTGGGTTCGGGCGGTTGGGCGTTCGTCACCGCTCAGGCGCAGGATGGCCTCTGGATGCTCCATTGAACGATCTCGACAGGTGAGAGGCGGTTCTTCCCCTCACCCCGACCCTCTCCCCCGCGGGGGAGAGGGGGACAGTGTTCAGTCGTCGCTGGTGTTGATGCCCAGACGACGGAGCATGCGGTGCACGGACTGGCGCGGCAGCCCGGCGCGCTGCGCG
>VFKJ01000237.1 GCA_009885595.1 Myxococcales bacterium
AAGAGCTCTTCGGAGAGGCGAGCTGATGGCCCCCAAGAAACGAAGTTCGGATGGCGAGCGCGCCTTCCTCCGCGGTGAAGTGGGCGTCGACGGCGCGGCGGTCGAAGAAGAAAAGGACGAAGCGCAGCTCGAGCTCGCCAAGGCCCAGGAGGCGCTCCTCCGGGGCCGCACCTGGCTGGGCCGCGAGTGCCTCACCTGGCTGCTGTGGAAGAGCGAGTCTACCGAGGCCCTGCTCACCATCGACAAGGCCCCCGTCAGCGTGGTGTTCAACGGCAAGCTCACGCTCCGCGCCGCCTCAGGCGACGTCACCGAGACGCAGGTGAAGGGCGTGACGGCGCCGTACTCGAAGCTGGTCAAGCACGCGCTGGGCAAGGGCCTGCTGGTGCACACCGCCAAGTTCCAGCTCACCTGGGGCGAGCAGGTCTACGACTTCACCCTCGACGCCGAGTTCTTCGACCTCCGCTCGGCCAAGCTGCCCACCCTCCTGCAGGAAGAAGAGGACGACAAGCTCACCGAGCGCCTCGAGCTGGCCACCCGCGCCTCCACCCTCACCGACGCGCTGGTCGCCGCCTTCGTGAAGGAGCGCTCCGGCAAGGCCTGGAACTCGAAGATCGTCCCCGCCCTGAAGGAATGGATGAACGAAGTCTGATCCAGAACCTGTATTTCTGGTCGCGTCGCCTTGGCCCAGTTCTCCGCTGCGCTCCGAACTGGCTGATCCGACGTTCCGTCGGATCGGCTCCCGCTCCAAAGGCACGCGCGTCCTTGACCGGGGGGCGCTCTTGGCTTATGGCGGCCGTCCTTTCCAATCTCCACTGAGGCGATTCGGAACGATTCTCGAACGATACCGTGAGGTTATAACGATGTACGCCGTCATCCGAACAGGTGGCAAACAGTACAGGGTCGCCGAAGGCGACGTTCTCCGCATTGAGAAGGTCGGGGGAGACTCTGGCGCTGAGGTGAAGTTCGACGAAGTGCTCATGATCGGCGGCACCGAAGCCGTGAAGGTCGGCAAGCCGACCCTCGCGGGCGCCAAGGTGGTGGGGAAGATCCTCCGCCAGGCCAAGGCCCGTCGCGTGTTGCACTTCCGCAAGGAAAAGGAAGGGTGGACCCGCCTGCGCGGGCACCGCCAGCCTTTCACCGAGGTGAAGATCACCTCGATCTCGGCCTAAGAGGACTAGAACGCCATGGCACACAAAAAGGGACAAGGTTCATCGCGCAACGGGCGTGATTCGAACTCGCAGCGACGTGGAACGAAGGTGTACGGCGGCCAGGAAGTCACCTCTGGCAGCATCATCGTTCGCCAGGTCGGCACCAAGATTCACCCGGGCACCAACGTCAAGTTGGGCCGCGACTTCACGCTGTTCGCCACCATCGACGGCGTCGTGAAGTTCGAGCGCTACGATCGCGACCGCAAGAAGGTCTCGGTCTACCCGGTCGCCGAAGCCAAGAGCTGAGGCAGCACCAGTTCAATTGAACGGGCGCCGAGCTTTTCTGGCTCGAGCGCCTGTTTTCATTTCCAGCGGGCCCACTGCTCATGAAATTCGTCGATCAAGTTCACATCTACGTGAAGGGCGGAGACGGCGGAAACGGCGCCGTGGCCTTTCACCGCGAGAAGTACATCGACAAGGGCGGCCCCTCGGGCGGTGACGGAGGCGACGGCGGCTCGGTGATCTTCGAGGCTGACCCCCAGCTCACCACGCTGCTCGACTTCCGCTTCTCCATGCGCCACGTGGCCCGCAGCGGCGCGCACGGCATGGGCAGCGACATGAACGGCCGCGCCGGCGAGGACACCGTCCTCAAGGTGCCGCTGGGCACCCTGGTGCGCGACGAAGAGACCGGCGAGCTGCTCAAGGACCTGTCCACGCCCAATGAGCTGTGGGTGGTGGCCAAGGGCGGCAGCGGCGGCTGGGGCAACATGAACTTCGCCACCAGCACCCGGCAGACCCCCCGCTTCGCGAAAGACGGCACCTTCGGCCAGGAGCGCAAGCTCGTGCTCGAGCTCAAGCTGCTCGCCGACGTCGGCCTGCTCGGCTTCCCCAACGCGGGCAAGAGCACCTTCATCAGCCGCATCTCCGCCGCCAAGCCGAAGGTGGCGGACTACCCGTTCACCACCCTGGTGCCGAACCTGGGCGTGGTGGACTACCGCGAGCGCCGCAGCTTCGTGGTCGCCGACATTCCGGGACTGATCGAAGGCGCCAGCGATGGCCACGGGCTGGGGCACCAGTTCCTTCGGCATGTCGAGCGTTGCCGCGTGCTGGTCCATTTGGTCGATCTGAGCGCCGCTGAAGAGGGCCGCAATCCGGTGAAGGACTTCGACATCCTCAACCGCGAGCTGGAGAAGCACAGCGCCCTGCTCGCGGACAAGCCGCAGATCGTCGTCGCCAACAAGTTGGATCTTCCCCACGCGCGTGAGGCCCTGCCCGCGTTCGTGGAGAAGATGAAGGCGCGCGGCGTGAAGGTGTTCGAGCTGTCCGGTGCGACGGGTGAGGGCGCGCAGGCGGTGCTCGACGCGTGCGCGCGGGTGCTGTTCGCCAATGAGGAGCACAAGGTGCGGCTCAAGAGCCGGCATCTGGTGCCCGTCAGCAACGAGCAGGAGACCACCACGGCGAAGGCTTCGCGGCCCAAGCGCAAGCCCTCGGCGAAGAAGGCCAAGCCCGTGGTGAAGAAGAAGATCATCGTCAAGAAGGCGACTTCGAAGAAGAAGGGTAAGCCCTCTCCCCGACCCTCTCCCCCGCGGGGGAGAGGGAGGTAATGGGCGGCGGCGGCCCGAAATACGAAGCGGCCAATGGAAAGCCGCTGCCCGCCGAGCTGCTGCTCCCGCCTCGCAAGGAGCGCATCGATCGCGTGGTCGCTCAGCGCACCCGCACCGTCACCGTGGTGCTCGATCGCCTCGAGGACTCCTTCAACATGGCCGCCGTCCTGCGCACCTGCGAAGGCATGGGGCTGCAGGACGTCCACGTCATTCGCAACCCCGACGCGCCCTTCTCGCCCAACTCGCGGGTGACCCAGGGCTGCGACAAGTGGCTCGACCTGCACCTGCACAAAGACTTCGCCAGCTGCGCCGCGGTGCTCAAGAAGCAGGGCTACCGGGTGCTCGCGTCCGCCATCCGTCCCGGCGCCACCAGCCTGTTCGAGCTCCAGTTCGACACGAAGATCGCGATGGTGCTCGGCAACGAGCGCTTCGGCGTCTCCGAAGAGGTGCTGGCGCACTCCGACGGCACCTTCTGGATTCCCATGCGCGGCTTCTCGCAGAGCATGAATATTTCCGCGGCCGCCAGCGCGTGCGTCACCCGCGCCATCTCCTGGCGCATGGAGCACCTGGGCCCCGACGGCGATTTGTCCCCTGAAGAACGCACCGCCTTGACCGAGCAATTCTCGTATCTCTCGGTCAAACAGCGGGGCCGGGTGTATCGGGACGAGTGAGTGAAGGTAGGCGGGGGCTCTCCGTCTGAGGGGACATCATGATGCTGACCGAGACGCTGTTTGCCTGCACGTTCCTGCTCCACGCCGCGATCGCCGATGCGGGCGTGGCGACGAAGCCCGACGCCGGCGTGCCCGCGGTGAAGAAGGCTGACCTGACGCCCGACGTGAAGGCCCTCGTCGATCGCGTGCAGGCCTTCTACGAGAAGACCCAGGACTTCACCGCCGACTTCAAGCAGGACTACACCTACAAGGCCTTCAAGCGCACCCAGACCTCCAGCGGGAAGGTGACCTTCAAGAAGCCCGCGCTGATGCGGTGGGAATACGAAAAGCCCTCGCCCCGCACCTTCGTGCTCGCCGGCGATCGGGTGTTCGCGCACGATCCCGAGGCGAAGTTGATCACCCGCGCGGCGCTCGCCACCAACCAGCTCTCCGCTTCCGTCACCTTCCTCTTCGGCGTGGGCAAGCTCGAGAACGAGTTCTCCATCGTGAAGAAGCCCTGCGCGAAGTGCACCGGCACCCAGCTGGAGATGACCCCGCTGGTGCCCGACCCGCGCTTCAAGAAGATCCTCCTCGAGGTCGACGAGAAGACCGCGCAGGTGATCAAGAGCACCGTCATCGATCCCGACGGCAGCCAGAACGCCATCAGCTTCATCGGGCTCACCACCAACGTCGGCATCAACGAGTCGCACTTCAAGCTCACGCCCCCGCCCGGCACGCAGGTGCAGGACTTCCTCACCGGCGGCCAGATGGCCATCCCCGGTAAAGATGGGGGGGCGGTGCTCGACGCCGGCAAGTGAGCAGAGGCAGTCCGTGAGACGATGCCGCCCGTGTTGATTTCCGGTCGCCTCCTGTTCGCGCTGCTCTTCCTCTCGGGTTGTCACCAGGTCGCT
>VFKJ01001219.1 GCA_009885595.1 Myxococcales bacterium
CTTCGAGCGGCCGACCGAGCGCTCCGCCACCGATTGGGGCGCGGCCGCTGCGCCGGAAGCGCCGCCAACCGTCAGCCTCGACAGCGATTGGGGCCGGCTGACGGGCGCCGCCACCCCGGTGCCGTATTTGCCGCCCAGCCCGGCCGGCGTCGCTGCGCCGGCACCGTTCGCCTCGTCATCGTCGAACGTGGTGCTGGGCGAGGCTGCGCCTGCGCTGGCTCCGCCAGCGCGCGTCCCCCCGAGGACGATGCAGTTCACCGCTCCCGGGCCGGCGCCCAGGACCACTTTGCAGCTGTTCGGCCCACCCCCGGTTCCCCCTCCGGAGCCCGGCCGGGCGCCGAAGACGACGGCGATGCTGTTTGCGCCGTCTCCCGACGCACTGTTGCCGCTGCAGCCCGATCCGGTCGCGCCCTCGGGCCTGCCCGAGCCGGGCACCCGCAGCGCGAAGAAGACGATGCAGTTCGTTCGCCCCGCGGAGCTGATGAGGCCGCAGCCGCTCGAGGCCCCCAGCGAGGCTGCGCCCTCGGGGCCGGTGGAACCGGGCGGCCGAGTCTCGAAGACCCTGCAGTTCGCCCCTTCTGGGGCGGCTTCGGTGCAGACCGAGACCTTCGACTTCAGCCCCGTGCCGCTCGAGCCGGTGCCCCCGGCGGCCCCGGGCCTGGCAGCGCCGCGGTCGGTCAGGGCCACCCAGCAGTTCGGCGGTGCACCCGCCACCCCTCCGCCGGCGATCGAATCGGAGACGTTCGACTTCTCCGTGCAGCCGGTGCCGTGGGCGCCCACCCCCGCGCCCGCGAAGCCCGTGGCCCGAAGCGCGAAGACGATGCAGTTCGTCCCTGCTGAGCCGCTGGTCGCGCCGCGCAGCCCGCCGCTGCAGCCCGAGGCGTTCGACTTCGGGCTCGAGCCGTTGCCGCTGCCCGCCGCGACGCCCACGGGGCTGCCAGAAGACAGCCGCTTCTCGGCGAGCGAGATGCCGCTCTTCGGTCCACCGCAGCGCTTCGATGCGCCTGAGCCGATTGCCGCGCGGACGATCGAGCTGGGTGGTGACCCCGGGCCCGAGGCGCCGCCCTCATCGACCCCGCCGCTGTTCGGCTCCGGCGCGCTGGCTGGTCACGTGCCGACGCCTTCTCCGTCGACGCCGCCGCTCTTCGCCCCTCTTCCGATGGCGGCGCCGGCCCCCCGCAGCAGCCAAGGCGAGAGCGCCCCCGCGTGGACCTGGTCGAACGCGGCCCACCCGCCGGCGACCGCCGCCCCCACCGAAGCCGAGCCGGAGCCCCTGCCCACCCCGCGCCCCTCGCCGCTGATGCCGCGCGCCACGTCCGCGTGGGATCAACGCAGCAACCCCGGCATCAAGCTCGAGACGGTGATGGGCCCCGACCGCGCCCTCGAGCTCCTCTCCTCTGACTCGAAGATCACCCGCTCGCCCGAGGCGCGCAAAGAGGAGATCCAGGCCATCCTCCGGGGGGCGCGCGACCTGCTCGACCTCGACGATCACAGCGGCGCGATGGAGCTGATCGTCAAGGCGCAGGAGATCGCCCCCGACGACCCAGACGTGCTCGCCATGCGCGAGCGCAGCGAGAAGACGCTGCTCAACATGTTCGAGTCGAAGCTGGGGAAGATGGAGACCGTCCCCCGGGTGCTGCTCAAGGACGACGAGATCATCTGGCTCAACCTCGATCACCGCGCGGGCTTCGTGCTGGCGCAGATCGACGGCACCGTGACCTTCGACGATCTCTTCTCGGTCTCGGGCATGTCGCGCATCGACACCGCCCGCATTCTCGCGCAGCTGGTGGAAGAGGGCGTGATCAGCCGCGGATGATCGCGGTCCACTTTGCGCGCACCACCAGCGCCCCGTGCTGGTTCTTCGACTCGGTCGTCACCTCGAGGAAGTCGAGGCTGCGCTTGGTGGTGATGTCGGTGATCTTCCCCGTGGTGGTGAGCCGATCTCCCGCGCGCACCACCTCGAAGAACTCGAAGCTCTGCTCGCCGTGGACCAGGCGCAGCAGGTTCAAGCAGAGCTCTGGGTCCGCGCAGGCTCGGCCGAACGGCGCGATGGCGAAGGTGACCGCGAAGCTGGGCAGGGCGATCACCGCCCCGTAGCTGGAAGCCTTCGCAGCCGCCTCGTCGTAGAGCGACGGGTGCAGCCCCTCGGGCGCGCCCCTGGCGGAGTAGCCGGTGGAAGGAACGCCGCCGCCCACCGCGTAGGCGAACTCGCGCATCTTCTCGAGGCCCGCCTCGTAGACGAACGGCCCGTACTCGCGGCCGATGAAGCGTCGATCGAGCGCCATCAGATTCTCCCCTCGACCGTGGCGCCCTTGAGGATGGTCTCGTCGCGCTGGTTGACCGCTTCGATCTCCGCCACCAGCTTGCCGTCCTGGGCCGAGGTGACGGTGCCCTTGAAGCTCACCACGTCACCGGGCGCCACGGGCCGGCTGAAGCGCACCTTGATGCCGCTCACCCGCCCGGGATCGCCGAGGTAGCCGATGAAGCAGTCCACCGCCCAGCCCAGCGTGCACAGCCCCTGCAAGATGGCGCCGCCCAGCCCCGCCTGCCGCCCCACCTCCGGGTCGAGGTGGATGGGGTTGAAGTCGCCCGACGCGGCCGCGTAGTAGATCGGCCGATACGGATCACAGGCGCGCACGAGCGTGAAGGTGTCACCGACGTTGTAGGTCTTCATGGCGTTCTTAGTGTTCAGGTCGATCGAGGGGATCGTCGACCTCTTGCTGGGCCGAGCTCTTGCGCGCGTTCCAGCTGTGCATGGCGAAGTCGATCAGCTTGTCGAGGTACGTCTGCAGCGGGGGGCAGCGCACGCCCGTGCCGTCCAGCAGCTCGAGCGCGGTGTGGCAGTTGTAGAGCACCAGGTGGTTCACGTAGTGAATCGCCGCGCGCTGGGGCCGCGCCAGCTTCTCCACCCCGGGAATGCGCAGGAAGAGATCGGTCGCCCGCGCCGAGATGTTGAAGCGGGGCAGCTTCTTGTTCGCCCGCTCGGCGATGAGCTCGTACACGCGCCGGGCGCTCATCGGGTTGGGGTCGACCAGGTGCACCGTCTTGCCCGCCGCTTCCGGCTTCTGCGCCAGCACCCAGGTGGCCTGCACCACGAAGTCGACCGGCACCACGTTGAGCGGCGCCACCCCGTTGCCGGGCAGGGGCAGGGGCAGCACCAGGGGCGAGAGCACCAGCAACATGCCGAGGTAGTAGGGCCCCTCGAAGCGATCGATCTCCCCGGTCTCCGAGTCGCCCACCACGGTGGAGGGCCTGATGATCGTGATCGGCAGCTGCGATCGGGCCCGCTGCACCAGGCGCTCGGCCTCGTACTTGGTCTCCTCGTAGGCGTTGCGGAAGCGCTGGCCCGCCTCGAGCTCGTCTTCGGCGATCACCCCGACCCGATCGCCCGAGACGTAGCAGGTGCTGAAGTGCACCAGGCGCTGCAGCCTGGGGCACTCGCGCGCCAGCTCGAGCACGGCGCGGGTGCCGTCGACGTTCACCTTGCGCGCGACGTCGCGGGGCATGCCCAGGTAGCTGATCGCCGCCAGGTGGAAGATGTGCGTCGTCTCTTCGACCAGCCGTTGGTACTCGGGCCCGGCCAGGCCCAGGTGCATGTCGACGATGTCGCCGGAGAGCACCTCGACCCGCGCGCCCTCGAGGTCCTGCGCGTAGGCCTGCGCCTCCTTCATGAACTTCGGCTGGACCAGCAAGGTGATGTGCCCGGTGGGGTTCACCTTCGCGAGGTACTTGACCAGCCGCTTGCCGATGAAGCCGGGGTACCCGGTGACGAAGGCGTGGACGCCGACTGCGTGGGAAGAGTCGAGGCTCACGGCGCGCCACCGTAGCGCAGCCACTGGGAGATCACCTGCTGCACCTGCGCGCGCGTGGCCAGGAGGGTGCCCCCGTTGTCGATGATCCAGGTCGCGAACGGCCGCTTCTGTTCCAGCGACATCTGGGAAGCGATGCGCTCCTTCGCCTGGGTCTCGGTGAGGCCGTTGCGCGCCCTCAAGCGGGCCAGCTGCACCTCGGGCGGGCAGGCGATCAGGATCACCCCGTCGAGCACCTCGTGGAGCTTGTTCTCGATCAGCAGCGCCGCGTCGTAGAGCGCCACCCTCGCGCCCGCGGCGGCCAGCGCCTGGGTGCGCTCCAGCGACAGCGCCTGGATGCGGGGGTGGGTGATCGCGCCCAGCGCGGCCCGCTCGGCGGGGTCCGAGAAGATGCGCTCGCCCAGCCTTCCGCGGTCGAGCCTTCCCTCAGGCGTGAGCACTCCGGGGAACCGCGCGGCGATCTGTGCGAGCGCGGGCTGGCCGGGCTCGACCACCTCGCGCGCCAGCTCGTCGGCGTCGATCACCGGCACCCCCGCCTCGCGGAACATCGCCGAGACCGTGGACTTCCCCGTGGCGATGCCGCCGGTGAGCCCGAAGAGCTTCATCTCACGGCGCCGGGGGCAGGAACGCGAACGAGAGGACCGTCTTGTCGTCGTCCTTGAAGAAGATCGCCAGCCCGAGCTTCGGGTAGAGAAAATAGGGGTGCTTCTGCGCGGTCTCCTTGCGCCAGTAGCAGGGCTCGGCGCCCGCGGTGGACTCGCACGAGCCTCCATAGCTCTTCTCGATCGCGGCGAGGTCGATCACCGGCGCGGGGTACACGTCGATGCGCTGCACTTCTTTGGTGACCGGGTCGCTCTTGAACTGCGCCTGCACGGTGCCCTTGATCGCCCTTTGTCCCGAGTAGACCAGCACCGACTGACCGCGGGCGCTCAGCTTGCGGGTGGGCTCTCCGAACCTGCCCACCACGTCGAGCTCGCTCGAGCCGCCGCCCGGAGTGATCCCCTGCCAGGGCTTGGCGAAGGCCAGCAGTGGGGCGAGGGCGAACAGCAAGGGCAGGCGCGACATGGGAGGGGTCCGATGCTACGCAACTGCCGATGCGTTCGCTGCTTTCTCGAGTCTTCGCGCTGTCGCTCGCGTGCACGAGCCTCGCCGCCCTGGCCCATGATTTCCTGGGGTCGGAGAGCTGCCAGGCGTGCCACCCCGACGCCTACGCCGCCTGGCAGACCACGGCCCACGCGCGCAGCCGCGACGTGCTCTCGCCGCAGCAGCAGAGGGACATGCGCTGCCTGTCGTGCCACTCGCCCAACCAGGTCGATCAGAAGAGCGCCCACGTCGCCTGCGAGAGCTGCCACGGCGGCGGCCAGTACTATTCGGCCAACTACGTGATGAAGGACCCTGAATTAGCGAGACTGGTCGGCCTGGTGGACCCGGCCGAGAAGTCCTGCCGCGGTTGCCACGACGGGGCGAGCCCCTCGCTCAAGCCGTTCGAGTTCGCCACCAAGCTCAAGGCAATCGATCACTGGACGGTGGAGCGCGAGAAGCGCAAGGCCGCGCGGTCCAAATGATCAAAGTCATCTCTGCCGAGTTCGTCACCACCGCCACCCAGCTGGAAGCCTACCCGCGCCACGACATCCCCGAGGTGGCCTTCGTCGGCCGCTCGAACGTGGGCAAGTCGTCGATGATCAACACCCTGGCCCACCGCCGCAAGCTGGTGCGGGTCTCGAACACGCCCGGCCGCACCAAGACGCTCAACTTCTTCGACGTGGTGCTCGAACACCGCGCGAAGAAGCGCACCATTCGGCTGTGCGATCTGCCCGGCTACGGCTTCGCCAAGGTGCCCAAGTCCGAGCGGTTGGTGTGGGATCGCATGATCGACACCTACCTGGCCAACCGCCACACCCTCAAGGTGGTGGTGACGATCATCGACGGCGAGATCGGCCCCACCCCCGACGACCTCGAGATGCTCGACTTCCTGCAGGACAAGCCGCCGCGCATCCTGGTGGTGGCCACCAAGCTCGATCGCATCAGCAAGTCCGCGCGCAAGCCGAAGCTGCTCGAGATTCAGAAGAAGCTCGAGCTGCCGGCCAACGCGTTGCTCGGTTTCTCAGCAAATGAGGACATCGGTCATGAGGACGTCTGGCGCACCTTGCTGGGGATCATCGGTTGACCTGACGTTGGTGAGGCGCCGACACTCGCGCCCATGAAGCTTCAACGGTTGTTCGTGCTCGGGTTGGTGATGTCGGTGACCGGGTGCCAGTGCCAGTGCGGCAACACCGTCGTCATCAAGAAGGACGGCGGCAGCGGCGGTGGCGGGGGCAGCGCGGACGGTGGCCTGGGCGGCGGCGCGGGTGGCGGCGGCGGCACTGGGGGCGCTGGAGGCGGCGCGGTGTTCATCGACGCGGGGGACGGCACCACCGCGATCGGCTTTGGGCCTGACGCGGGCAACCCCTTCACCCTCGACGGCGGCGCGGGCGGCCAGGGCGAGGGCGTGAAGCTCGACCCCAACGGCTTCATCGTGCTCAACCAGGGCTCGTCCGAGTTCTATTTCATGTGGATCGCCAACGACTCGCGGGGCTGGGTGTCGAAGTACGACACCCGCACGGGCCGCGAGGTGGGTCGGTACTTCTCGGTGATCCCCAAAGACTGCGCGAACAGCGCCGGGCCGCCGTGCGCGGGGGGGCAAGTCCACAACATGCAGGCCGACCAGAGCTGGCACCCCAGCCGCACCGCGCTCGATCTGTACGGAGACATGTTCGTCGCCAACCGCGGCACGGGGAAGCAGGGCTCGGTGACGAAGATCGCCAACGATCCTTCCTCCTGCATCGATCGCAACGGCAACGGCACCATCGAGACCAGCCGCGACCTCAACGCCGACGGGCAGATCAGCATCACGCCTGCCGACGGGGAGATGATCTTCCCCAGCGACATGGCGAACCCCACCACCTACGACGAGTGCGTGCTCTTCACCAAGCCGTTCGGCGCGGTGCCCGCCGGAGGCGAGGTGACGGGGCGGGCGCTGGCGGTCTCCGCGGGCCTCGAGGGCTCGGCGGGCGATCTGTGGGCCGGGAACTGGATGGAGCGGCGCATGTACAAGATGAGCACCATGACCGGCGAGCTGCTGCCGGTCAGCCCCGGCGGCCTCACGTACATCCAGCTCAGCTTCGGGCCTTACGGCGCGATCGTCGATCGCCTGCAGCGCCTCTGGGTGGTGGAGCCCGGCGTTGCGCGGCTCGCCCTGATCGACACCCTGGCGGGCACCCTGGTCACCGAGAGCATTCGCGACACCCCCGCGTGCTCGGCCTACGGCATCGGCATCGACGGGAAGAA
>VFKJ01000520.1 GCA_009885595.1 Myxococcales bacterium
ACCACCAGCGGGGGCGGCCGCACCTTCGCCGTGGCGGGCTTGCCCTGGCACCCCATCGACGACACCAACATCACCAGCGGGAGGAAACGCATCACCGCGGCAACCTAATCCTCCCGGTACGCAGGTCGAGCCGTTGTTCGACGCGCGCTCACTCGTCCGGGTCGGTGAGCGAGGGGTCGGAATAGACGTCCCCCTGCCGGTGCGCGCGGCCCCAGGCCGTCAACTTCGGCGCCACCACCGTGGCGAACAGGCCGAACACCAGCACGAAGATCAGCAGGTAGGTCGCCGGCCGCGAGGGGCGCGCCCGCCACGCCATCAGCCGCTCCTTGCGCCGCTGAAACCGCGGGGCGCTCACGTATTCCTTCCACGCCTCGTCCCGCATCAACGCCGCCGAGGCGTCGTCGCCCAGCCCCTGCATCGCCTTCGCCAGCAACACCCGGCCGGTGATCGTCCCGCGGCGCGTCTTCACCAGGGTCTCCAGCGCGGCCTTCGCGCCGGCGAAGTCGCCGCGCGCCAGCCGCTGCCGCCCGCGCACCAGGTGAAGCTCCCCGACACGGAAGTCGGGGTTGAGCTCTTCGGCGTGCTCGAGCAGCTTCTCGCCCTGGTCCACGTAGCCCGCCAGCAGGCAGGCCTCGCCCATCGTGAACACGCTCTGGATGTCGTCGTCGCCCTTGTCGAAGTTGGGCCGCAGCACGTCGACGGCCTTCTTCCCCTGGCCGCGCTCCACGTAGAGCTGCGCCAGCTCGAGCCGGGCGCGCCCGTCGTGCGGGTTTCCCAGCAGGGTGCGCTCCAGCAGGCCCTCGCGCCGCCAGCGCATCACCCACCGGAGCGGATCGGGCAGGACCCCGAGCGTGAAGCGATCGACCACCACGTAGAAGACGATCAACGCCACCGCGGATCCCAGCGGGCTGCCGGTGATCGCCGACAGGATGATCCACTGAAAGTAGCCGCTCATGCCCACGTGGGCTCCCTACATCAATCGCGCGGCGATCGCCGAGTGCACGTCGAAGCCCGCGTCCGTCAACGCCAGCCGTCCACCCCGCCGCTCAGCCAGCCCGGCGTGAACGAGGTGCCTCACCGTCTGGGCCCGCGCTTCCGCGCTCTGCCCAAAGGCCTCGCACACCGCCTCCAGCTCTACCCCGTTGACCAGCCGCAGCCCCATCGCCACCCGCTCCTCGAACAACTCGTTGGGCGTGAGCACCTCGCGGCTCGCCTCGGGCAGCTGGCCTGCCTCCACCTCGAGCAGGTACTTCTCCGCGCTGCGCTGGTTCGAATACCGCACCGCCTGCGCGCCCTGCACGAAGCCGGTCGCGCCCGTTCCCACCGCGAGGTACTCGCCCCCGGTCCAGTACAGCGCGTTGTGCCGCGAGTGGAAGCCGGGCCTGGCGTAGTTGGAGATCTCGTAGCGCGCGAGCCCCGCCCCCGCGAACACGTCGCGCACCAGGCGCTGCATGCGCACCACCGTCTCGTCGGGCGGCAGAGCCACCTCGCCACGCGCGAGCTGCCTGGCCAGCGGCACCTCCTGGGCCAGCGACGCCTGGTCGAGCGTGAGCGCGTAGGCCGACAGGTGCTCCGAGCCCAGCGCCACGGCCGCGCGCGCGTCCGACTCCACCTGCGCTTCCGTCTGGCCGTGCACGCCGTAGATGAAGTCCATCGAGACGTTGTCGAAGCCTGCCGCCCTCGCCGCGGCGAAGGCGCGTTGCGCGGTCGGCCCATCGTGCGCGCGGCCCAGCGTCGTCAGCGTGCTCGCCTCGAAGCTCTGCACGCCCAGGGAAAGCCGGTTCACCCCCGCCGCCCGGTAGCCCCTGAAGCGCTCGGCGTCCGAGGCGCCGGGGTTGGCCTCCAGCGTCACCTCGCAGCCGCCCGCCACCGTGAAGCCGGCGGAGATCGCTTCCAGCACCGCGCCCACCGACCTCGGGTCCCACAACGACGGCGTGCCGCCCCCGATGAAGATCGAGCTCACCTCGCGCCCGCCCAGTTGCTGCACCTCGAGCCGTCGCTGCAGCTCCGAGAGGATCGCCCGGGTGTAGCGCTCGTCGGGGATCTGCCTGGCCGCCGTGCTCGCGAAGTCGCAGTACGGGCACTTCGACAGGCAGTAGGGAAAGTGCACGTACACGCCGAAGCGCGCGGCCTCGAGCCCGGTGTGTGCGTCGACCGGCGCCCGCGGAGCCACCAGCCTACTTCCGCGGCGCGGTGGCCTTGAGCTGCGCTTCCAGCTTGGCCACCTTCGACTTGAGCGAGGCCGCGACTTCGATCGCCGTCTCCGCCGACATCAGCTTCTTCTTCAGGTTGGCGTTCTCGGTCTTGAGCTTCTCCAGCTCGGCGCTCGACGCACCGTTGGCCGGCTGCGCCATCAGGTTGGTCGCGGTCGGCGCCTCCTGCTCCTCTTCGAGCTCCTGGATGCGCAGCTTGAGCTGGATCTCCTGGCCCTGCATCTCGCGGTATTCCTGCTCGATGCCTTCCATGGCGCGCACCCGTTGCTCGAGCTCCGCAGCCTTCGCCTCGGCCGCGCGCAGCCTCGCGTCGCTCCCGGTGCCCACCTTGCTCTGCGCTTCCTTCGCGCGCGCCTCGGCCTGCGCCGCCCGCGCCTCCTGCTGAGCGGCCCGGGTCTCGGCCGCCTTGGCGCGATCCGCCGTCTCCTTCAGCTTCGCCTCGACCTGGGTGGTGCGCTGGTGAGCGTGCGCCACCTGGGCCCTGAGCTGCTCCGCCTCGTCGTTGACGCTGTTGCTCTGCGACGAGACCGCGTCGAGGGTGCCCTGCAGCTCGGCCGCCTCCGACTGCGCCGCCGACACCCGGCCTTCCGCCAGCTCCAGCTCCGACTGCAGCCGGCCGATCTCGGCTTGCTGCCGCTCCATCGAGAGGTGGAACTGCTGGAGATCCACGTGGCGCGTCTCCAGCTCGCGCGTCCGCGCCTCGATGGTGCGCTGCGCCTCTTCCAGCGCCGCCTGCGCCTGGCTGGCCTGCGCGCGCAGCTGCTGCACCTCGCCCTGCAGCTGCGTCAGCTGGGTGCGGGCCAGCCCCTGGGTCTCGCGAAGCTGCGCCTCGAGCGCACCGACGC
>VFKJ01000923.1 GCA_009885595.1 Myxococcales bacterium
CTGGGACTCGATCATGTAGACCATCGAGTTGTGCCCCAGGCCCGTGTTCGGGCCGGTGAGCAGGTACAGGTTGGGAAAGCCCGGCACGGTGGTGCCGCGATAGGCGTGCATTCCCTCGCGCCACTGCTCGCCCAGGTCGCGCCCGCCGCGCCCCACCACCTTCATCCGCGCGAGCGGCGCCGCACCACGCCTTCAGGCGTGACCTCCTTCACCGCGCAACTCTCGAGCGTCACGTTCGCGCGGGTGAACGCCGGGTAGTAGTCATCGGACGAGAGGAGCCGCTTGCAGCCCGCCGCGTACGTGGGCGTCAGCCGCGCTCGCAGTGCGGGGTCGTTCACCTGGTGGCGGACGTGGCGTTTCCCCAGCCACTCCGCGGCGCGCAGCAGCCCCGGCCAGCGAGAAGCCGGAGCCGACGATCAAGACGTCGATGTTCGTCATGACGAAAAAGGGGGCTCGCGCAGCGTTCCGCTGCTGCCGGCTCCGCTCACGATCTGGGGCGGCTGGGCTGGGTGGCGAGGCGCGCCATCACCGACTGGATGTTGGCCTGCGCGAGGGCGAGGTTGAGGCGCATGAAGTCGATGGGCTTGGTGAGGAAGTGGTTCGCGCCCAGCGCCTTCACGTCGCTCTCCGAGTAGCGCGTCACGTACGCAGTCATCACGATGATGGGCAGGTGCGGGAGCACCGGCAGCGCCTGCGCCCACGCCGGCAACGCGTTGCGTGGGGTGAGGCCCCGAATCGCCTTCACCAGCGAAAGCCCATCGAGCTGGCTGCCCTGAAGTTCGATGTCCATCAGCACCGCGAAGAGCTCGGACCCCCTGCGCGTGAGCAGCTCGCACGCCTGGCGATCGCTGGTGGCATTGACGAGCTCGTAGCGGCCCTCGAGCCTGAGCTGGGCGAGCTTGAAGGTGTCCGCGTCGTCCTCGACGTAGAGCACCAGGGGCTTGGTGGTGGTGGCGCGCTCACTCACGGGGGACCGACTGTATCGAGATGGGGGTCGCCGCGCACCCGGTCCCAGCCGAGCCTCCGGCTGAGGTTTGGATCCTCCCGGGTCCGCCAGATGAAGCCGTCGAGCAGATAGTGGGTGAGCTGCGGCAAGGACAGCAGCGGCACCACCAGGGCCAGCACGGCGCCCTCCAGCGAGAGGCCTCCGGCGCCGAAGAGCGTGGGTTGTTCGTGCCAGACGAGCTTGTCCCAGGCGAGCTCCTCGAAGAACGCCAGCGCCCAGAGCAGCAGGAGGAAGCCGGGCAGCCCGGCGCGCAGCAGCCACGAGAGCCGGCCATAGCCGCCTTCCGCGTGGCGGCCCTTCGCGTAGCGGCGCAGCAGCACGAGGTAGGGCACCCCGTGCAACGCCACGTTCATCAGGGTGAAGGCGAGGTCGCTCTGCGCCAGCACGATGCCGCCGAACCAGCTCAGCCAGGTGGCGAAGAGCAGCAGCGACTTGCCCAGGTGAAAGCGGCGCAGCGCCAGGGCCTGCCCCAGCCACAGCGCCAGCACGAGGAAGTGAACCGCGAGGGCGACCGCGCCGAGCCATTCGGGAAGCCCGCCGACGAAGTCGTTCTCGCGAAACCACCAGAACGGGCGCGGCAGGTGCGCGTGCCACCACACCATCGGCCCCAGGGTGGCGGCGAAGATGGCGGCGCGATCGAGCTGGATTTCGGAATCTGAGCTGCCAGCGCGGCGGCCGTAGAGCACCATCCACCCGACCTGCTGGCGGATGAAGTGGAACACCGCGACGTACGCGAGCAGCCGCCAGAAGAGCTCGGCGGAGACGGCGTGCGCGGCGACTCCGAGGCCGTACGCCAGCAGCGGCGCGGTGGCGTAGAGCAGGGCGCGGCGCTGCAGCTCGGCCTTGTCGAGGTAGACGCGGAAGAGCGTCGACCAGACGTGCGCGACATCGATGAAGACGACGAGCCCGAGGAAGGCCCAGGGCGGCGTCTCCGCGGCGATTCCCAGGGAAGGCAGCAGCAGCGAGAGCGCGAACGACACCACCGCCACGCCGGCGAACGAGGCCACGTCGACGCCGGGCGAGAAGAGCCACCGCACGCCCGCCGACATACTCCCTCGACAAGCGTCCATCGAACGGAGTTCAGTCGCGCCCATGCCTGCCTGGACCTACGGAATGTTCGTGTGGCGCGAGCTGTCCACCAGCGACGTCGAGGGCGCGCTGCGGTTCTACGAGCAGCTCGCGGGCTGGACCTCGAAGCGCGTGGAGATGCCGAACGGGGCCTACCACCTGCTGCACAAAGGCGAGCGGCAGGTGGGCGGGCTGATGGCGCTCGCGCCGGGCGTGGAGATGCCGCCGTATTGGATGAGCTACCTCTCGGTGCCCGACGTGGATCTCGCGGTGGACGCGGCGAAGCGCTTTGGCGGCGAGGTGGTGTGGGGGCCGATCGAGGTGGAGAACATCGGGCGCATGGCGACGGTGGTCGATCCGCGCGGGGCCGCGTTCTCGATGATGAAGGCGGCCAACGGAGATCCGCCGTACCTGGGCCCGCCGGGGCCGGGCGACTTCTGCTGGGAGCAGTTGGCTTCACCCGAGTTGTCGAACGCGCGGACGTTCTACAGCGAGGTGGTGGGGTGGAGGACCATCGCCGCTCCGTCGGGGGACCTGGAGACGTTTGGGTTCGGCGCGGGGCCGGGCGAGCAGGCGGCGACGCTGGTCGCGGTCGGAAGCGGAGGACAGCCGCCGGGGTGGCTCACCTTCATCGTGGTGGAGTCGCTGGGGGCCGCGTGCGAGCGCACCGTGAAGCTGGGCGGCCAGGTTCTCTCCGCGCAGAACGTGGTGCCGGGCATCGGGGCGTACGCGGTGGTGCGCGATCCGCAGGGCGCGGTGCTGGGGTTGTTCAAGGGCTGATCAGAAAAGGCCATGAGGTGCGTGGGGGTCCAGGGTGGGCGGCGGCGCGCGAAGCGCGC
>VFKJ01000934.1 GCA_009885595.1 Myxococcales bacterium
CCGATGTCGCACGGCTGGGTGGCGCCGTTCACGCACTGCGCCGCGTTCGACTCGTCGTTGTCGGCGGCGTCCTGGCAGCCGGGATCCGCGGGGAAGTCGACCAACAGATCGCCGTCGTTGTCCACGCGGTCAGAACAAATCGTCGGTGGGTCGGGGAACAACTCCAGCAGCCGGCGCCCCGCATCCACGTCATCGGAGAGCACCTCCATGAAGCCGGTGGTGGTGAGGGCCGTGCGCGAGTACTCGACCGTCACCCCCAGCGTCTCCCCAGGCAGCAGGCGCGCGGGCAGCTGCGGCGGCACGATGGAGAAGTTCGGGTTGCCGGTCGGATCAACGCCCACGCTGCGCACGTTGAGCGCCGAGGTGCCCGCGCTCTTGATGGTCGCGACCTTCCGCTCGAGCGGCAGGTTGCCGGGGCCGAACGCGAGGGGGTTGGGCACGAAGTCGAGCCTCGGCTCGATGGGCCCCCCCTTGAGGAGGATCTGCAGCGGGAGGTCTTCGCCGGGGCTGGCGATCGACGCGATGCCCTCGTCGGAGCCGGGGCCCACGGGCGTGAACGTCACCGGCACCTCGATGAAGCCGCCCGCCTCGACGCTCGCAGGCACGGTGCCCAGCGCGAACTCGGTGCTGCCCTCGACGGTCACCGTGACGTTCACCGGCGCGCGACCCACGTTCTCGACGCGGAACCTGCTGCCCTTCGTGGTGCCCTCGGCCACCACGCCGAAGTCGAGCACGTCGACGGGAATGGTGAGCGACGACTGGGTCATCGTCACGATCGGCTTGCCGCAGTTACAGCCGGAGGCAGCGAGCGCGAGCATCGCGAGAGGGAGCAGGTGTCTGCGCATGGGCCTCCCAGTCTGGCACAAAATTCCCGGCTGTCAGCGACCTGGTCCGAGCAGGAACTCGAACGCGGCCGGCAGCCGGGACGCCCAGGCCGACTCGGTGTGTGTCGCGCCGGGCTGCACCACGTACCGAAGCGTGCTCCCCTCGAGGTAGCCCAGGGTGCGGTAGGCGGCGGCGAGCGAAGCGGTGTCAGTCACCCCGTCGTTCGAGGTCCCGCTGTCGCCGCTGTCCACGTAGACGCGCAGCGGCCGGGTGGTCCCTGTCTGCGCCACGATGGACAGCAGCGCCTTGTTGTCCCACCACACGCTGGGCGACATCGCGCCGATGACGCCGAAGGTGTCCGCCTTGCGCACGCCGGCGTAGCTGCTGATCAGCCCGCCCAGCGACGAGCCGATCAGCACCGTGTGCTCGCGGCCAGGCAGCGTGCGCAGCTCGGCGTCGACGCGTGGCTTGAGCTCTTCCACCAGCATGCGCAGGTAGAGATCGCCGTTGCCGCCCCCGTACATCGCGTCGGCGGTGGGGGTGTACTCGGAGATGCGCGCGGAGCCCGCGTTCTCCGGCCCCACGATGATCGCCTCGCGAAACCGCGCATCACCGGCGGCGCTGTCCATGGTCTGAGGCACACCCCAGGTCACGCCCCCGAAGGCCGCCGCGGGATCGAACAGGTTCTGCCCGTCGTGCATGTAGACCACCGGCATCCGCGAGGCTGCGTTCTCGAGGTACGTCGGCGGGAGGTACACGTAGACGCCGCGCGTATTGCCCAGCAACGTCGAGGAGAAGCTCGGCCAGCGAATCGACCACTCCCCGTTGTCGCGGAAGAAGTGCGGAGCGACCTCGTTCACCGCCCCCAGGCGCCCATTGTAGTTGGGCCCCTTGGACCAGGTGGTGTCGTCGAGCAGCGGCTTCCACTCGAAGTCTTCGCTCACGGTGCTGACCGACAGCGTCCAGGTGTCGTCGTTCTCCTTCACCATCGGCACGCCGGTGTTCCAGTTGAACGGCGCCTTCGACCCGCGCGCGGAGACCGACTGGGTGCCGGCCGGGTATCGCACGCGCAGCACGGTGACGACGCCGGCGTCCGTGGTGCCCGCATCCATCGTGCCCGCATCGGTGGCGCCGCCCGCGTCGGGCGTCCCCGAGTCGACGACCGGGTTCCCCGCGTCGGAAACCGGGACCGGCGTCCCGCAGGCGAACAGCAACAGCGAGAAGAAGAGAGCAGAGGCGCGCACGGGGAGAGTCCCTCGCACGCAAAGCCTCACGGAATCAACACCACAGAGCCACTCGTCTGCCGCCCCTCGAGCGCGCGGTGGGCGTCAGCTGCTTCGGCGAGCGGCACCAGCGTCGGCGGGCTCACCTTCACCACCCCAAGGCGAATGACCTCGAACAAGGCCGCGGCGCTCTCCTCCAGCTCGGCGCGCGTCGCGATGTACGCGAACAGACTGGGCCGGGTGAGGAACAACGAGCGCAGCCCTCCGAGCGCGACGACGTCGAGCGGCGGCGGCTTGCCGCTCGACTGCCCAAACGACACCAGCATCCCGCGCGGCGCCAGCGCGTCGAGCGAGTGCAGGAGCGTGTCCTTGCCGACCGAGTCGTAGACCACCTCCACGCCGCGCCCCCCCGCGAGCCGCTTCACCTGTTCGACCCACGGGCCATCGGACAGGCAGATGACGTGGTGACAGTTCGGCTCGGCCAGCGGCACCTTGTGCCGGCTGCCCACCGCGCCGATGACCAGCGCGCCCAGGTGCTTCGCCCACTGGGTCGCCAGCAAGCCCACCCCGCCCGCGGCCGCGTGAAAGAGAATCGGGTCACCCGCGCGCAGGGGTCGAACGCGGCGCAGCAGCGCCTCCGCCGTCATGCCCTTGAGCATGATGGAGGCGGCCGTGACGTCCGAGACGTCGTCGGGCAGCGCGACCAGCCGCTCGGCCCTGGCGTTGCGCAGCTCGGAATACGAGCCCGTCAGGCCCGCGTACGCCACCCGCTGACCCTCGCGCAGCCCGCTCACGCCCTCGCCCAGGGCGGTCACCACGCCCGCACCTTCCTGCCCGGGGATGAAGGGGAGCGGCATCGGGTAGAGCCCGGTGCGGTGGTAGACGTCGATGAAGTTGACCCCGATGGCCGTGTGGCGCAGCTGCACCTCGCCGGGCGCGGGAGGCAGCACCTTCACCTCCTCGAAGCAAAGCTGCGACGCATCACCGACCTGCCGCACCTGGATGGCTCTGGGCATGCCCGATGTCTAACGCGTTCCCCGTGCAGTAGATCGGCCCGATGGCCGACTACGAGGTGAGCGGTGCCTATGTGGACGCGGTGCTGCGCTCGCTCAAGAGCTCCGAGCACTTCGCCACCATCAGGGAGAAGCTCGCCCCGCCGGTGCGGGAGATGGTGGACAACCCCTGGTCCGAGACCTGGCACCCTGCCCTGCACCTGGAGGCCGTGGGTGACGCGGCCCTCGCGTCGATCGGCGCGGCCGCCTTCGAGGAGCTCGCCTACGCGGCGGTGCGCGATCGGTTCGGAGCCATCGTGATGCCGATGCTCAAGAGCACCCTCGCCTCCACCAACCGCTCACCGGCCGCGGTGCTCAGCAAGCTGGAATCGGTGGTGAAGGTGGCGATGCGCGGCCTGGACATCCTGTGGCAGCCGGACAGCCCTGCCTCGAGCGGAGTCGAAGGGGGCACTTCGGGCCTGCTGCAGGTGCGCTACCCCAGGCCGGTGGCAGCGCACGTGGAGAACTCCTGGCGCGGCGTGCTGCGCTACGTGTTCGAGGTGACCCAGGCGACGGGGCGCGTCGAGCGCTCCCGCCACTCGCCCGAGGGCAACACCCTGCAGTACCTCGTCTCCTGGTGACTCAGCGGCCGGGTCCGAAGCGGCCCTTCTTCATGCCCTTCATCTCGTGGTTGAGCCGGCCCAGCACCAGCGCCAGCCTCGCGCGCTTCTGCGGGGGGTACCCTTGCGAGAGCGACGTGAAGAGCTCCTTGTCCAGCACCGCCATCTGCGCCCGGCCGTCGAGCACCTTCGCCACGTTGGCGTCGATTTGGCTCAGCGCGGTCTGATCACCCTCGGCGGCGTCCTTCACCGCGCGCATCGCCTCGCCCATCGCCTGGCGCAGCGGACGGCGCTTCTCGTCGAGCACCTTGATCTTCTCCGACAGCTTGATCGCCTCGCCCTCGTTCAGCTCGAGCGCCTCGGCGATCGCCACCACGTACATCAAGCGTGCCTCCCGCTCGCGCGCCTCCATGCGATCACCTCGATCGCCGTCTCGCCAGCCCCCCGGCCCAGGCCCGGGACCAGGCCCCAGCTTCCCCGGGGGAGGCGCGGCGAACGCCGTGAGAGCACCCAGCACCACCAGCAACGACAAGAGCTTCGTCTTCATCAGAGGTCTCCTTCGGTCGGCGATGGCCAACCCACTTCAAAGAACACTTCGTCATCGGAAAGGTTGGCTTCGTCGAAATCGAGCACCGGAACTTCGGGCGCGGTCATCATCACGGTGCGCACCATCGGCTCACTGACGGGGGCGGGTCGCGACACCACCGCCGAGGCCAACAACGCCCCCAGGCCGGCAGCCAGCGCCAGCGTGCCCACCCGCCGCACGCCCTCTCCGCGGCGCCGCTGCGAGCGGGCGCGCTCCACGGTGGTGGCGGCCAACCCGCTGAGCACCAGCCGCTCGGTCTGGGTCAACGGCGGCAGCGCGGCGAGGCCCAACACCCGCGCCGTCTCCTGGCACGCCGTGCAGCGCTCCAGGTGCGCGCGCGCCTCGGTGGAAGGTTCGCCGCCCGACAACTCCAGCTCGACCTCTTCACAGATCATGACTGCCTCCAGGCGCCGACAACCGCGCGACCTCTTCCTTGAGCCGCTTCACCGCGTGATGAAAGTGCGCCTTCGCGTTGCCTTCGGTGATGCCCAGCGTCGCCGACACCTCGGCAAACGGCAGGCCGGCATCGATGCGCAGGGTGAAGACCTCGCGCTGCCGCGGCGGCAAGGTGAGCACCGCGCGCCGAGTGAGCGCTTCCTGCTCCGCGCGCTCGAGCGCCTCGTCAGCCAGGGCGACCCGCGGCCCCTGCCCCTCGCCCGCGCCCAGCGCCTCGCGCTTGACCGAGTCGCGCACGTGGTTCTTCCCCAGGTTGATGGCGATGCGCAGCACCCACGCCTTGAAGGGCACCGCTGAAGAGAGGGGGGTGCGCTCGCACGCTTCGAGCGCCTGCAGGAAGGCGCGCTGGGTGAGATCGCGGGCCTCGTCGGCCGAGCCCGCGTAGCGGCGCACCACCCGGAAGACCGTCTCCTGGTGGCGACTCACCAGCGAACCAAACGCCGCCGAGTCGCCTGCAGAAAATGCGCTCACCAGCTCCCCATCGCTGGGAGCACCGGCTGAACCGCCGGCAATGACACGCAGCTTTGGCGCGGGTGGGCTCACGTTCTGTGAAGAGGACACGCGGCGCGGGAAAAGGTCAAAGGTGGGCTCCCGAAAATCAGGTCTGCTCTGGCGGGCCCTGCGCGAATGGGCCTAGCTTGCGCGCGGGGGAGAGACGCCATGAAACCCAAGCCGCCGCCCAGTCAACCCGACGCTGTCCGGCCGCCGCCCCCCAGCCGTCCGGGCCAGGCAGACCACGAGCCGCGGGGTGTTCTCACCACGATGTTCGCTTCGCGCGGGCCGGTGAGCACGGTCCACTTCCTGGTGCACAGCGACATGGGCGAGCTGCGTCGCGAGGCCCAGGCGCGCGGGTGGATGGAGCGCGGCTTCGACGCCGTCACCGTGCCCTGGCTCGAGCTGCACTGGACGACCGACGGGTGGAAGACGACGCACGTGGTGTCGAGCAACGACGTGCCCTGCCCGGTGGTCAACGGCACCTTCCACCTCGCGGGCTGCGCGCCCGGCACCGAGGTCGAGTTCGCCATTCACGTGGGCCTCGCCTGCCACGCGCCTGGTGACACCGCGTTCGCGCGCGACGTGGGTGAGCTGTGGCTCAACAACGACGGGCAGAACTTCCGCCAGACGACGCGCTGAACGGGCCGCTGCGCTGATTCAATCCGCCTGGCGCGCGAGCGCCTTCATCACCTTCGCCACGTAGAGCTCGGTCTCGCCGTTTTGCGGAATGCGCCCGTTCACGGCGCCTGGCCCCGCGTTGTAGGCAGCCACCGCGAGGTCCACCCGGCCGGTGCGCTTGAGCTGCTGCGCGAGGTAGCGCGCGCCCCCGTCGATCGCCTGCGCCGGATCGAAGGGATCGCTCACCCCCAGCAGCGCCGCGGTGCCCGGCATCAGCTGCGCGGGGCCCATCGCACCCGCAAACGAGATCCGGTGCGGGCGGCCGCCCGACTCCACCGAGACCACCGCGTTCATCAGCCCGCGAGGCAGGCGGTATTTCTTCTCCGCCGCGCTCGAGAGCCCCGAGAGCTCGTCGTGCCCGGTCAAGAGGCACCGCGGCCTGTGCTTCGCGTAGGCGCCCAGCGCGTGCCACTTCTCCTTGAGGAAAAAGGGCGAGAGCGGAAACACCACCGAGCTGCCGAAGAACGCCACCGCCAGGTTCAGCGTCACCACCGGCAGGCACACCGCGATCGCCAGCTGCTGCCAGAAGGGGAGCTTCCACAGCAGCCGGAGAAAGAACCTCATGACGCGCCACACCGTAGTGCGTGTAACGCCCGGCGACAGAAAGCGATCTCAGCTCCCGGTGACGGTGAAGGCGGGGGTCAGCACCTTCTCCCCCGCGCCGTTCACCAGTCGAATCGTCGTCTCATATCGCCACGTTCCGGGAATGAGGCTCGCGGGGAGGGTCTTGCGCACCTCCACCCGCGCGCCCGGCTCGAGGGGCTGGGGCTCGAGCACGCAGCTCTCTCCATCGGAGGGGCCCGTCGTCTTGCCGTCGGCGGTGACCACCTGGCTCAGGCACAGGTTGATGCCCAGGGTGGTGGCGCTGGTGTTGACCAGGGAGAGGCCCACCCGCCCTCCAGGCTGGTAGCTGAGGAGGTCGGTGGCGAACCCCACCCGCTCCAGCCCTCCGCCGCAACTCATCAACACCAGACAGCCAAGCCAAAGACTCCGACGCATGGCGCTGATGTAGGCCAGCCCAGCGCCTGCGTTCCAGAAAGTTCCATCTTTCCGTGTCCGTCTGCGCACCTGCGCCCGTACATTGAGCCGTGCACCCGATTCTGGGGATCGACTTCGGGACGACCAACACCTCCGCTGCGTGGTTCGACGCGCACGGAAAGTTGAAGGTGGCGCCCGTCACGGACAAGTCGGCGGTGCTGCCCTCGGTGGCGTGGTTTCCCTCGGCCGACACCGCCAAGTGCCTGGTGGGCCAGGCCGCCAGGACGCAGCTCATCGATGATCAGAAGCACACGGTGTTCGGGGCCAAGCGCTTCCTCGGCAGGCGCTTCAACTCCGAGTACGTCGCGCGGCATCGCGACCGCTTCGCCTTCGATCTGGTGGAAGGCGCCGACGGCTACACCTCGGTGCTCATCTACGGCCAGATCATCTCGCTGGTGGAGGTGGCCGGGGTGGTGGTGCGCGACATCGTGGCGCGCGCCGCCCGCGCCGCCGGGCACCCCTTCACCCACTGCGTGATGACGGTGCCAGCCCACGCCTCGGTGCGACAGCGCGAAGCCGTGCGCAAGGCGGCGGCCTCTGCCGGGCTGACGGTGGCGGCGATGGTGAACGAGCCCACCGCCGCCGCCCTCTTCTACGCGAACCTGCGCAGCCCCAGGCAGACGGTGCTGATCTTCGACCTGGGCGGCGGCACCTTCGACGCCACCGTGATGCGGGTGGAGAACCGGGTGGTGAAGGTGCTCGCGACCGGCGGCGACGCCTTCCTCGGCGGCGGCAACTTCGACGAGCTGATCGCCGAGACCTTCGCCCAGCGCCTGGAGTCCGAGCACGGCATCTCCGTGCGCCACAACCGCACCGTGATGCAGCGGCTGGGCCTCGCCGCCGAGTTCGCCAAGATTCAGCTCTCGCGCGCCGAGGTGCTCGACGTGCGCGTGCCCGTGGTCGCCCAGAAGGAGAGCGGCGGCTTCATCGACCTGCAGCACCGCCTCACCCGCCAGGAAATGGAGAGCATCGTCGCCCCGCTGGTCGAGCGCTGCGTGGGCTCCTGTGACGACGTGCTGCAGCGGGCCGGCCTCACCCCCACCGACATCGACGAGCTGGTGCTGGTCGGCGGGCAGACGCGCATGCCGTACATCCGCTCGCGGCTGTCGCATTTTCCCCGGCACTCGAGCGAGAAGGATCTCAACCCCGAGCTGGGGGTGGCGGTGGGCGCGGCGATCCTCGGGAGGAACCTGCGCCGGACGAAGAGCTCGGGCCTCAACGACGTGGTCGCCATGCCGATGAGCGTGATGCTGGTGGGCGGCCGCACCCTGGAGATCATCCCCGCGAACACCCCGGTGCCCTGTACGAAGTCCATCGCGCTCGAGGGGCTGCCGCCGTGGAGCGCGCCGGTGCCGCTGGTGCTGTTCGAGTCGCTCGATCAGACCGCGGTCGATCGCGAGATCATCGGCACCGTGCACATCTCGGAGGAATGGCGCACCCGGAAGGACGTGGTGCCCAGCCTCGAGCTCAGCGTCGGGCCTGACTTCGCGCTCACCGCGAAGCTGGTGGCTCCGGGCGGAATGCAGACGCAGCTGCAGATCGTCGATCAGCGCCGGTGAGGGTCAGGGTGAGGGGCGCGCTGCTCAGCGCCGCTCCCGCTCCGGCCGCACCAACCCACCCAGCGGCGAGAGCACCACCGCCTCGATCGCCTCGGTGAAGGCGGCCGCGGCGGCCTCTACGTCAGCGAGCTCCCCGGTCAGATAGCCGCCGCCGAAGTTGGTCTCCGTGGGGGGGCCGAAGAACTTCTGCAAGGTGACCTTCGACACCTTCAGCGCGGCGTCGAGGCCGACCATCGCCTCCACCGGCGGCGCGATCAGGTACGCCAGCGGCGCCCCCACCCTCACGTTCGCCAGCGGCGCCAGGTACCTTCCCACCTCCGCGATCACATGCGGGAAGAACGAAGGCCCGCTGGTGCCCTCGAACGCGACGAAGTGAATCTTCGAGGTGAGCGCCTCGCGCAGGGCCCACAACCCCTCCGCCACCTCCGACGGGTTGGGCCCCGCCAGCACGCCCAGGATCTCTCCCGACAGCGGCCCCGAGGCGTGCGCGCTGCCCGCGTAGAACGACCTGGCGTACACCACGTCGACGTCGGCGAACTTGGTGGCGTGATCGAGCGCGGCGTACAACGAGTCGTCCTGGTCGCAGGTGATGAGCCCGGCCGAGACGTGGCGCAGCGGGTCGAGCCCGAGCGACTTCGCCAGCTGCGGCTCGACCTGCTCCAGCGCTCGCACCGAGAGGAGCCGCGGCCGTTGAGGAACGAGCGCGCGCATGTCAGTGATTCACCACGTGGGGCCGGAACGCCGCGTCGCCGCCCGAGAGCTTCACCCCGCCCCCGCCCGCGGCGAACGAGGCCTTCATCAGCTCGGCGCACTTGAGCGCGGCGCGCTGGGGCGGAAACCCGACCGTGCGCACGTTCGAGATGCAGTCCTTCTCGGAGTTGTCCTGGCCCAGCCTCGGCCCGAACGCCGTGTAGATGGACAACGAGTCGCCGGTGCCCAGGCCCGGCCGCTCGCCCACGATGATGAGGGTGCTCTTCGCCTGGGTGAGCACGCCGATCTCGTCCTGCACCCCGATGCGGGCGAACTTCACGAACAGCGGCTTGCCCACCCGAAAGCCCTTCGCGGTGAGCGCGCCGTGCAGCGCCTGGATCAACGAGGGACCATTGACCTGCAACGCCAGCGCGGAGAGGCCGTCGCCGGCGATCAACTGCACGTCCACCCCCTTGTCCGCGGCCTGCTCGCAGCGCGCGCGGCTGGGGTCGTCGAGGCGGCGCCCCTGCTCCGGGTGCAGGAGGAACTCGGTGTGATCCTTGGCCCTGGTGCGCAGCGCCACCCAGCCCTGCTGCACCGCCCACGCCTCGTCGACCTCCGACTCCACCGCGTCGAGCGCGATGGCGTGGTCCGCCCGCAGCCCCAGGTAGGAGTGCGTGAGGTACCGGGTGCCGGTGCGGCCGGTGACGATGCGCGAGGGGGTGGTGGTGATCAGGTGCGCGAGCGCCGCTGCGCTCTTCGGGGGCGTCAGGGGCCGGTGCTCGGGGCCGCGCGCCCAGGTGCGGGGCTCCTCGGGCTCCACCGGCGCGGACGGCTCCGCCTCGAGCGCGCCCGCCTCCTTCACCACGTCGGTGACGATGGTCTTCACCAGCGCCCGGAGCTCAGCCTCGGTCACGAGGCGTTTCTGCTCGGATGCCGGCATGGGGTCAAGCCGGACCGTCAGTCCCTTCAAACACCAACGCCGTGCCCAGGAAGGGGCACGGCGCCTGGGTGTCGTCAGCCCGTGGCCGCTTACTTCTTGAGGGTGCGGAGGTGCTTGATCAGCGCGTCGATCTGCGCGGCATCGAGCTCCTTCTCCAGCGGATCCATGTCCTGCTGCTTGCCGTTCTTCTCGCGCGAGAGCCCCTTCTGGATGACCTCCTTCACCTTCGCGTCGGTGAACTCGGTCTGCCAGGCCGCGGTGGTCATGTCGGCGATGCCCATCTTCTTGCCCTGCTTCGTGTCGCCTTTGCCGTCGGCGCCGTGGCACGAGCCACACTTGCTCTTCCACGTGCGCGCCACGGCCTTGTCGTCTTCGGCCACCGCGGTGGTGGCCCACAGGGAGGCAGCTGCGATCAGCACCAAGCCAAGCTTCGTTTTCATGTTCGTCTTCTTTCGTTGGGGGACGACGGGTTGACTTCGATCAACTGCAGACAGGTCAAGCAGCGACAGCGGGTTCCGCGGGCGCATGCCCATCGACGCCCGGCTTCTTCGCAAATTCGCCGTTCATGATGGGGATCGCCAGCTTCGTGAGGAGCGTGAACACCAGGAATCCAATCGAGAAGATCGCCGCGCCCACTCTCAGCTCGATCAGGGTCGGGGTGTATTCGTAAATCTCACCCAACATGTCCGGCGTCATTCCCGGAATGACCAGGCCCAGGCCCTTCTCGATGTAGACCGAGGCGTAGATCAACAAGCAGCCGATGTTGCGCGTGACCGTGTTTTTTCGGGTCGCGGGTATGAGGAAGAGAATGAACGCCGCGATGCCGCAGACCACGAAGGCCGTGGAGAACGGTACCAGCGCGTTGTGCCCGTGCAGCCCGCTGAAGAGGTACTGGAAGTGCACCACGTGCTCGGTCTGCCAGTAGTACTCCTTGAAGACCTCCGCCCCGAGCAGGAACAGGTTCAGGAACATGAAGTACGCCATCAACTCGGCGATCTTCTCCATCGCCTCGTTCTTGATCGCGAACTTGGTGGTGCGCTGGAGGATCTGGAAGAGGATCAACATGATCGCCGGGCCCGAGCAGAAGGCCGAAGCGATGAAGCGCGGCGCCAGGATCGAGGCGTTCCAGAACGGGCGGCCTGAGAGACCCGCGTAGAGGAACGCGGTGACGGTGTGAATGCTCACCGCCGCGGGAATCGAGAAGAGCACCAGCGGCACGATGAACTTCGCGTTGTACGGCTTGCCCTGAATGCCCCGGTAGAGCACGTGCGCGACGATCACGCCGTTGAGCACCAGGTACATGTTGAGCACCAGCACGTCCCACGCGAGCACCGAGTGCGGGAAGTTCATGTGCCCGATGCCGGGAATGAGGTGCCACACCCGCTCCGGGCGGCCCATGTCGACGGCCACGAAGAGCATGCACATCACGATGGCGCTGATGGCGAGGATCTCCCCCAGGATCGCCACTTCCTTGATCGGGCCCCACTTGTAGACGTACGCGGGGACCACCAGGGTCACCGCCGCCGCCGCCACCCCGACGAGGAAGGTGAAGTTGCCGATGTAGAAGGCCCACGACACCTGGTCACGCATGTTGGTGACGATCAGGCCTTCGTTGAACTGGGTGAGGTAGGCAGCGCCGCCCCACGCGATCAGGCAAGCCAACAATGCCAACCAGCCCCAGTAGGCGAGGCCGCCGGTGGTGATGGTCTTGAGTGCGAGCTTCAGCGTTCGAAAGAGTTCCATGTGCGGTGTCCTCTTCAGAGCCCGTAGAAGTAGTAGAACTTAGGCTCTGTCCTCAGGCCCGACTTGAGGACGAACACCCGCTTCTGCTTGATGATCTTCGAGATCTCGCTCTGTGGGTCGAGCAGGTTGCCGAACTTGCGCGCGCCCACCGGGCAGATCTCCACGCACGCGGGGTAGCGGCCCTCGCGCGTGCGCTGAATGCAGAACGTGCACTTCTCCACCACGCCCTTGGAGCGGGGCCGGTTGCCGAGCACGTGCATGTCGAGGTTGAGCTCCTCGGCCGGAATGTTCGGCTCGGCCCAGTTGAAGTGGCGCGCGCCGTACGGGCACGAGGCCATGCAGCTGCGGCAGCCGATGCACCAGTCGTAGTCGATCACCACGATGCCGTCGGGCTCCATCCAGGTGGCGCCCACCGGGCACACCCGGGTGCAGGGCGAGTGCGAACACTGCTGGCAGGCGACCGGCACGTAGAAGTGATCGGGGTCGGGCACCACCGCCGGGTCGTAGTAGGGGTTGCCCATCTCCAGGTCGACGCCGCGGCCCTTCTCCATCTCCAGCACGCGAATCCAGTGCGACTGGGGGTCTCTGGACTGGTTGTTCTCCTTCACGCAGGCGTACTCGCAGCGGCGGCAGCCGATGCAGCGCGAGAGGTCGAGGCCGTAGCCGAACAGCACCCCTTCCATCGGTCCCTTGGCCGAGAGGGTGGCCGTCTTGTTCCACTTCTTCTCAATGCCAGCGGCGAGCCTGGCGATGCGCTCCTGCACCTCGTCGGGCTTGAGCTCGGTGAACTTCTTGCGGAGGAACTCTTCGCGTTGCTCCTCGCTGCAGCCCGCCAGCACGCCGGCGGCGGCCAGCCCCATGTTGGCCAGGAACTCGCGGCGCGAGCGCGCCTCGACCTCCTGCTCGGGCGAGTTGTCTGGATCCGCGGGGAACGCCTCTTCCACCACCTCGGGGGCGCAGCGGTGAGCGGGGGCGCCCAGCACCGGCAGCTTGTGTCCTTCACTCGGCATGGGACTCCTCCTTCTTCTTCGGCTCGGCGGCTGCGGCTTCCCCCACGGGGCGATCCATCGCTCTCAAGAAGTGCGGGCGCACCGGCGGCGGCAGCGGCTTGAGCGAGGCGAAGCGTGGGTTGTGCGGGTTGTGACAGTTGACGCACAGCAGGTAGCGCTTGGCGCCGTTCCA
>VFKJ01000377.1 GCA_009885595.1 Myxococcales bacterium
CCTGCGCGCGCTTAGGCTAGAACCCTCGCCATCTTGAACCCGCTCCGCCCGCTGGGCCTCGGTGAGCTGATCGATCGCTCCGTCAACTTCTGGCGCGCGAACTGGAAGCCGCTCTTTCAATTGATGCTCGGCTTCCAGCTGGTCGAGGGCACGCTGCTCGCGCTCACCCAGGGCCTGGTGCGGGTCCTCTTCCCGCTGGCGCGCGATCCCGACGCCCTCAACCACCGTCCGACGGAAGCGCTGCCGCACCTGATGGGAACCTTGGGGCTGTTCAGCGTCGCGGTCCTGGGGGCGCTGCTCGTCGCTCAAGTCGCAGGCGTGGCAGCGACGCACTTCTCGTTCACCCGCCTCACGAGCAGGGGCCAGCCGAACGGCGCCGACGCCTTCCGCCACGCGGCCGCGCGGCTGGGCACCACCACCCTCACCTTCCTGCTCAGCATGGGCTGGAGCTTCGTGGTGATGATCGTGCTGATGCTCCCCGCGGCAGGCCTCGGCTTCGGCGCCGCCGCGCTGGGAATCGCCGATCAGCGCGGGGCCGCCATCGCGGTGGGCGTGCTGGCGGCGCTCGCGCTGATCCTCGGCACCATCGTGCTGGTGCTCTGGTTCGCGATTCGTTTCATCCTCGTCTCGCAGATCATCGCGATCGAGCCCCTGGGAGCCCTGGCCACCTTCCGCCGCGCCAACGCCCTGTCCTCGGGCCGAATCGCGGAGGGCCTGGTCGGGCTGGTCAAGGTGCGCCTGACGATCCTGGTCACCATCGTCGGCCTGGTGCTGCTGATCATGAGCACGGTCGCGTCGCTGCCCACGCTGATCGCCGCCGCGGCCTTCGGGGCCAACCTCACGCCGGGCCACACCCTCAACGACGTGGTGCCCCTCTGGGTGCTGTTGCCGCTCCAGCTGCTGCAGTCGGTGCTCGGCGCGGTGCTGGCGCCGCTCTACGTGGTGTTCCAGACCTTCTTCTACACGGACATGCGCGTGCGCCGGGAAGGCCTCGACCTCGAACTGGCGCTCGGGACGTGAGCTGGCTCGTCGTCGCGCTGGCGTTGTCGGCCTGTGAGCACCCCGCGCTGGCCTCGCTCCCGGAACCCCGGCGCGACGCGGCCTGCGAGCTGCTCTCCCAGCCGGCGCCGGAGCGCGTCGAGGTGTCCACCCTGCCGCCCATCTACGAGCGGCCCGGCTTCGAGCGCGCGCGCCAGCGCAACTCCGGCGCGCTGCAGGCCCTGATGGCGCAGCTGCGACGCTGGTTCGAGAAGTTCTTCGAGTCCTCGGGCGCGGAGACGTACTCGAACCTCACCCGCGTGCTGGTGCTGGTGCTGGCGTTGGTCATCGGCGGCGGGGTGACGCTGCGCTTCCTCTTCCGCCGGCGGCAGCGGCTGATCCCCGGCGCGCCGGCCCCGGTGTCCAACGCGCTGCAGCTGGACGATCCGACGGCGCACCTCGCGCGAGCCGAGGCGCTGCTGGGCACGGCGCCGCGGGAAGCGATCCGCGAGGCGCTGCTCTCGTTGCTCTCGTCACTGGAGAGACGCCGCTTCGCCCGGCCCGATCGCGTGAAGACCAACCGCGAGCTGACCGAAGAGCTCCCCACCCGCGGCGCTCCGGCCGAGCTGGTGCAGCAGGTGACTTCGCTCTTCACCTGGTTCGATCGCGCCTTCTATTCCCTGGACACGGTGCCCACGCCCGAGGCTCGGCGCTTCCTCGACGACGTGCGCAAGCTCACGGAGCTGCCCTCGTGAGGCGCGGACCTCTCATCCTCGCGGTGCTGGTGGTGCTCTCCTTGGTGGCGAGCCTGGCGGCGCAGGAGCCCGGTTCCGACTCACCGGTGCCCAGCATCACCAACCAGGGGCCCCGCGGCCTGGCGGCGCTGGCCACCTGGCTGACCGAGAGCGGCGTGACGGTGATCGCCCACGACGAGGCCTTCACCCGGCTGCCTGCAGAGGCGCGCGTGGTGGTGATCGCCGCGCCCGTCGGCGCCGAGGTCCGCGCAGCCGAAGTGGCCGCGCTCGAGCACTTCGTGGAAGGCGGCGGCACGCTCGTCTACCTGGTGCCCCGCCAGGCCCCGCAGCCCGCGCTCAACGAGTGGCTGCAGGTGCACGCAGGGCCCATCGCCCCGCTGGTGACCGAGCAAGGCCTCGAGGACGTCGGCGGCAGCACCGTGAGCGTCACCTTCGCCGCCGGGCTGCTGGCAGGCGCGAGCCGACTGCGGCTCTCCGCCGATCGCACCCTTCACGTCGCTGACGAAGCGGCCGTGCCCGTGACGAGCGACGAAGCGGTGTGGTGGCTGAAGCGGGGCAAGGGAGAGGTCTGGCTGGCCGCGGGCCCCGACCTCGCCGAGAACGCCCGCCTGGAGCTCGCCGACAACGCCGTCTTCTGGAGCCACCTCGCGGGCAGGGGACCCGTCGCCTTCGACGAATTCCACCAGCACACCTCGGGCTCGCCGCTGCCGATGAACCTGGTCATCACCGCCTTGCAGCTCGGCTTCCTGGCCGTCCTCTTTCTCTGGGCGCGCGCGACCCGGCTCGGGCCCGCCCGCGATGCGCCCGCGACCTGGCATCGCAGCTCGCTCGAGTACGTCCACGCGATGGGCGCGCTCACCCGCAACGCCGGGGTGGAAGGCGAGCTGGTGGTCGCCTTGAAGATGGCCTTCCGGAAGTTCCTGCGCGACACGGCCGGCGTGCCGGTGGAGTGGACCTGGGAAGACGCCGACGCGGAGCTCGCCCGCCGCCAGTCACTCCCCCAGGGCGCGCTGGTGAGCGCGTCAGGACACACGGACTTCGTCGCGCTCTCGCGGGCGCTGGCGAAGCTCGAGAACGAACTGCGTCACGGCTGATGGCGGGAAGTGGGGGCCGGAGCCCGTTCGGCCCGAGCGAAGTCGAGGGCTCGCTCGCAAGTCGGCGCCGCTCCTTCAGAAAGTGAATCCCTCGACTCCGCTCGGGATGAACGGGGGCTTATTTCGATCAACCCTCTCGGGATGAACGGGGGGCTCAGTCGAGCTTCCGGTTCCGCTTGTGCTTGCGCTCTTCGGCCCGCAGCTCTTCGAGCGCGCCTAACTCCAGCTTCACGTCGGACACGTTCACCTGGGTGATCTGCTGCTCGGCGGTGGCCTCGTCGACGCCGCGCCGGCGCGCCAGGTAGCCCAGCAGCCCCAGCCCCAGCAGCCCCGCGAGGATCCCCACCACGGGCGCTTCGGGGGGCGGCGGCTCACCGGGGTAGATGACCAGCAGGTTCGCCGAGGCCGCGGGGCCGAACGCCTTCTGCAGCCCCTCGAAGGTGGGCTTCTCGGCCCGCCCCGGGAGCACGCCCGGCCGCGACAGCCGCCGCAGCGCCACCGGGTCGGCCCACATGCGCTCCTTCTCGCGCTCGTCGGCGCGCTCGAGCGTGTTGATCCACTCGAGCAGGTCCTTCGACTCGAGCCGGTAGGCCGCCCGCACCAGTCCCCCACCCGTCCACTCGGTGCGCACCGGCAGCCAGGCCGCGATCCAGGTGGGGGCGTCCGGGTAGGGCTTCATCGAGAGGCCCTTCTGGCGGTTGGAGAGCTTCTCGAAGTCGCCCTCGGCGTTCTCGACGATCACCAGGTCGACGTCGAGCACACAGCCGCTGAGCGACACCCACCGCGGCGAGGGTTGTTCGAGCCAGTAGTCACACTGGGTCTTGAGCGCCTTGTTGCGCGGGTATACCCAGGTCGTCACCACCGAGTACACGCAGAACCCGATCAGGAGCAGGGTCGAGATCGCGGAGAGGACGAGGCGCGACAAGCGGGCTGGAAGACTACTGCACGAAGCCTCGACTGGCGTCAGCGGTCGTCATAGAGGGTCCCCGCCGTGACGTCTCCATCCCCCGCGATCGAGCTTCAAGACGTGAGCAAGCGCTTCGGCGCCCGTTGGGCTGTCGCCCGGCTCACCTACTCGCTGCCCGCCGGTCGCTCGCTGCTGCTCACCGGCCACAACGGCTCAGGCAAGACCACCCTGCTGCGGATGATCTCCACCGCCACCTTCCCCACGGCGGGGGCGATCAAGATCTTCGGCGCCGAGACGCGGGAGCAACGCGCCGAGCTGCGCCACGAGGTCGCGCTGCTCAGCCACGCGTCGTTCCTCTACGAAGATCTCACCGCCGCCCAGAACCTCACCCTGGTGGCCGAGTTCCTCGCGCTGGACAAGCCCAAGGACCTCGTCGCCGGCCTGCTGGAGCGCATCGGCCTCACCAGCCGCGCCGACAGCCCGGTGCGCCAGTTCTCCGCCGGCATGCGCAAGCGGCTCACCATCGCCCGCCTGCTGATGAAGGCCCCCAGGCTGGCGCTGTTCGACGAGCCTTTCGGCGAGCTCGACCCCGCTGGCATCCTCCAGATGGAAGGCCTCTTGCGCGAGCTGCAGGCCGCCGGCACCACCATCGTGCTCGCCACCCACCTGGTCGAGCAGGGCCAGGCGCTCACGCAGGAGCGGCTGCACC
>VFKJ01001215.1 GCA_009885595.1 Myxococcales bacterium
CCGGGATGAAGCTCGAGCGCGAAGGGACCTGGGGGCCTCCGAGTTTCGGGAGGTAAGCCCTCTCCCCGACCCTCTCCCCCGCGGGGGAGAGGGAGAATCAGGCGACGTCGACGAAGCCGTCAGCCAGCTGCTCGCTGATCATCGCCTGCACGTCCTGCTCGGCCCGCTGCGCCGTCGCGCACTGCCGCGTGCGCGTGATCGAGGTGCCGTCGTCCAGCTCGATCTCGATCTCGATCGCCGCGCCGCTGGTGCGCACGCGCCACTTCCGCCCGTCTTCCCGGTGCCGCAGCTGGCGGAACGGGGGCTCGAACAGGTTCGGCCGCGTCTCGATCAACGTCGCGAAGGCCTCGAACAGCTCGCGCGAGTTCTCCAGGTACACCTTCTCCAGCTGACCCCAGCTGCGCGCGATCTCGGGCTTGGCCAACACCGGCTCGTGGAACAGGCTGGGCGCCAGCAGGTGGCGATATTCCTCGCGCGCCACCACCAGCGACTCCTGGAGCGCGCGGGACAGCTCAGGGCGCTCCATCGCCTCGAAGGCGGCGATCGCCTGCGGCACTTCGACGCCGCCGCTGTTCTTGTACAGCTGCGAGAGGCCGCCGTTGCGCACCTCGGCGTCGACCCAGCCGGCGGCGTGCAGGAACGCGTGCCCGGGAGGCAGCTGCGTGAGCGCCTCGAGCCACGACTTGTGGGAGCGGTGCCCGTGCAGGCAGGCCTCGATGCGCTCGCGCGCCTTCGCGACCAGCGCCGCCCGCTTCGAGCGCGAGAGGTCGCGCGAGGCGAACAGCTTCACCAGCCTGGGCTCGTCGCCGTGCTCGGGCACCCAGTCCGGGTGCGCTTCGAGCTCGGCCACCACCGCGTTCCAGGCCGACTCGGCCGCGACGCGCTGGTCGGGATCGAAGATGAGGATCCACACCGAGAAGGCCGACGCCAGCGCGACCTGCGCCTCTGCGGGCGTGGCCTGCCCCATGCCACGCGGGAAATCGCGGCGCAGCAGCCGCACCAGCAGCGCCCGGGCCAACGCAGGGAACGAGCCGCGCTCGCGCGCTTCCTTCACCATCGCCTGCTGCAGCGAGATGGGCGCGATGCGGCCGGAGAGCTGGCGGGCGAGCTCGACCACCGTGAGGTGAGGGAACTGCGCGGCCCACTCGAGGACGCTGGACTGATTGACGGCGGTGAGGGCTTCCTGGAGTTGGGACACACAAGGCCCTTACCCCGCGAAGGTCCATCGAGTCGAGGGGGCCTCACCTTCCGGCGGCGCGGAAGCTGAAACCCTCACCGTCGTACCGGAGGAATTTTGCGCCCGGCGCGGTCGAATAGAACGACTCGAAGGTGGGCGAGACCAGCCTCCTGAAGTCGTCGAGCGCGAGGAGCACGCGGTGGCATGGGTCGTTCGCGCAGCGCTCCTGCCGCACGTACTCCGCGATCATCGGGTAGACCGTCCCATCAGCGAGGTCGAGGTCGGCGATGCGCAGCCGCAGCTGCTTGCCCGGTCCCCAGCTCACCCCGGCCAGTCGGGCATCGAGGGTGCTCCCGTCCCACAGCCCCACTTCGTGAATGGTGACGTTGCTCTTCTTGCCACTGGCGTCGGTGCGCTCGACGCGCGCGCCCTCGGCCAGCCAGGTGACCCGCGTGGTCATGCCGCGGGACTGCTTGACGGTGAACAGCGGCGTGCCGTCGACCCTCGCGCGGTGCTCGACGCGCCAGTTCGGGTGCAGGCCTTTGATGTGAACTTCTCCCTCGACCCGGTCCACCGTCCAGGAGAGGCGCTGGCCTGCGTCGTCCTCGAGCACGGTCTCGCCGACCCAGGGGAAGGCGTCGACCGGTTCGCCCCTGGCGGCCGGGAGCGTGAGCGGGGAAGGCGCAGGCGCGCGCGCGGGCAACCAGGCGACGCCGAGCACCACCGCGGCGGCCGAGAGGGCGATGGCGGCGCTGACGCCAATGAGGGTCCGTTTCATGTCATCGCGCGCTGAAGGTGAGGCCGTCGCCGTCGTGCTGCAGGTAGCGGGCGCCGGCAGCGGTGGAGTACCGGTACTCGAAGGTCGGCGCGAACAGGCGGCGGAAGTCGTCGAGCGCGAGGTGCACGCGGTGGCAGGGCGCCTGGCCGCACTTCTCCTCGCCGACGTACTCGGCCACCATCGGGTAGGTGGTGCCGTCAGCCGCGTCGATGTCCACGATGTGCATGCGCACCCTTTTTCCAGCGCTCCAGGCCTGCCCGGCCAGGCGCACGTCGAGCGAGTCGCCGTCCCAGAGGTTCTTGTCCTTGAGGGTGACCCGCTTCGTCTTGCCGGCGGCGTCGGTGCGCTCCACCTCGGCGCCCTCGGGCGAGTAGGTGACCCGGGTGGTGAGGCCGTTGGCCTTCTTCACGGTGCTCAGGGGCGTGCCGTCGGGCTTGGCGCGATGCTCGACGTGCCACTTCGGGTGCACACCGGTGATGCGCACCTCGCCGTCGACCCGGGTCACGGTCCACACCAGGGTCTGGCCCTTGGCGTCGGTGAGGGTGGTGGGGCCGTCCCAGGGAAAGGCGTCGGCGGCGGCGAGGGTGGAC
>VFKJ01000583.1 GCA_009885595.1 Myxococcales bacterium
CTCCCCCGCGGGGGAGAGGGGGACAGGTGGATGGTTCGCCGCCTCTGCCTGACCCGAGGTAGTTTGCCGCCCCATGAATGGTGGCTTGATGGCAGCCGGCGCAGTGAAGCTCTTCATCGGCATCGGTCTGGGCGGTCTGGGCGTGGTCCTCGCGTGGAAGCTGCTCTCGCGGTTGCTGCAGGGCGGCGAGAACGTGCCCCTCGAAGACAACCCCGCCGCCGGCATCCTCCACGCCGCCAGCCTGGTGTCCCTGGGCCTGCTGGTGCGCCAGGTGCTCGCGGCGCTCTACGACACCATCGATCTCTTCCTCCTGCGCGGTGACTTCCTCAAGACGCTGCCGCGGGTGCTGCTGCTGGGGGGGCTGCACATCGGCCTGGCGCTGGCGCTGGGAAGCGCCCTGCTCGCCCTGGGCGTGTGGATCTTCAATCGCCTCACGCCGGGCATCGACGAGATGGCCGCGGTCCGCGTCGGAAAAGTCGCGCCCGCGCTGGTGCTGGGGGCCATCTTGATCACCCTCGCGCTGCTCGCCGCGCCGGGCCTCGAGGCGGTCCTCTCGGGGCTGGTGCCCTACCCGCAGCTGCCGGAAGGCGTGGGCAACACCTCGTCATGAGCCGAGCGAAGCCGACGCCGCGGAACGCCGGGCGAGCGCAGCGACCATGAGATGGGCCGCCGCCCCAGGGCAACAGCCCGCGCCCTATCGCCCTCCACCGCCGCCGGTGAAGAAGGGGGGCGGTTGCCTGAAGTGGGTGCTGCTGCTCCTGGGCGGCTCCTTCCTCTTCTGCTGCTGCATCTCGGCCGCCGTGGTGGAGAGCCTGGACGACCCACTCGACTGGAAGGCCGTCGTCCCCGCGAAGGACACCGCTTCCTTAGGGGTGGCGTTGATGCCCGGCGATCTCTCCCCCAAGGCGGCGCGGCACTACCAGTGGCGCCAGCAGTTCCTCGCGTGGGAGCTGGGGTACGGCGTCTCCCCTGAGGTGCACGAGCAGGTGGAAGACGACTTCGCCACCCTCTCCGAACGCTTCAGCTACACGCCGGGCGTCGGCACCGCGTTCACCTGGGCGCCGCCGGTGTCGTGCCACAAGAAGGAATGGCAGTGCGTGTTCGACGCGCTGGTGCGCGACAACGGCGACGACATCGCGCCGCTCACCGAGCTGTTCCGCAAGCAGCAGCAGGTGAAGAACCTCGATCAACGCGAGCTCACCGAGCTGGTGGTGACCTTCGTGCAGAACATCACCTATCGGCTGCCCACCGAGGCGACCGCGGCGTTCGGCATGTTGCCGCCGGTGATCGTGGTGGCCGACGGCTCGGGTGACTGCGACTCCAAGGCGCTGCTCGCGGTCATCATCTTGCGGCAGCTGGGCGTCGACGCGGTGGTGCTGCTGGCCTCGGGCCTGGGTCACGCGGCCCTGGGGGTGGCGCTGCCGGTGACGGGCAAGAAGTTCCCCCACGGGGGGAAGAAGTACGCCTTCGTCGAGGTGACCACCCCGGGCTGGGCGCTGGGTGCGCTCCCGCCCGAGTACGACGTCGACCGGGCGTGGAAGGTCATCCCCGTGGCGGTGCCGTAGTCACTTCCCGCAGCCGTTGTCGGGCGTGTTGCCGGTGAAGGTGACGGTGCTGTCGACGTCGTTGATCACGGTCCCCATGCGCGGCTCGCGGTTGCAGGAGATGGCCCCGTCCGCGGTGGCGGCGGTGTTGCCCTCGAACACGTTCCCGGGGCCGATCACGAAGCCGGAGTGCTCGCCGCTCAGCGCGCCTCCGAACGCCTCGATGGTGGCCGTGCCGGTGGCCGCGTTGCGCTTGAAGACGTTGTTCCGCAGGATCACCAGTTCACCATCTCCGGCCACCTGTGAGAGCCGCACCGCGCCGCCGCCGCAGAGATCGCTGCTGGAGGGCTGGTACTGGGCGCACTCGCAGCGGTTGTCTTCGAAGCGCGAGTCGGAGATCTCCACCGGGCCCTGGTTGGGCCAAACGCCATGGCCCACGATGTTCACCGCGCCCGCCACGGTGAGCGAGCGGTTGTGGGTGAAGGTGCAGTGCCGGAGGATGGTGCCCTTCGCGTTGACGAAGGAGTTGAGCGCGCCGCCGCGCCGCCAGATTTGGTTCCCCGCGGTGGTGTCGTCCTTGTAGGTGTCGGAGATGGTCACCCACTCGAGGTGCACCGGCGCGTGGGAGTGCGAGACGGTGATGCCGAACCACCTGGTGTCGGGCGTCTCTCCGCGGAAGACGATGGGCTGCTCGGCCGTGCCGATCGCGCGAATGGTGCCGCTGCCCGAGATGGCGGGCGGCTCGAGGTCGGGCCACGCCGGGTCTCTGCCGAAGTGATGGCGGCCCTTCACGATGAAGGTGGTGCCCGCGGGGATGTCGAGGGTGACGCCGGTGGGGATGATCACGTCACCGACCACGCAGTAGGTGCCGCGCGTGAGGCTGGTGACGGTCCCGGAGAGGTCGACGCAGCGGGGGACGATGACGATGGGGACCTCAGGGGTGCCGGCGTCGGGAGTGGCTCCGACGAAGCCCGGACCACAGGACATCGCAGTGAGTGAGAGCAACGAGAGAAGACGAGACATGTTGAGCCTCCGATGATTACCGGCCACACCCGTTGTCTGGAAGGTTGTTGGTGAAGACCACGGATGGGTCGACCGCGTTGATGATGGTGCCGAGCGTCGGTTGGTGCGTGCAGGAGATGGCGCCGTCGCCGGTGCCGGCCGCGTTGCCGTCGAACACGTTTCCCGGCCCGATGATGACGCCGCAATCGAAGCCGCCGATCGCCCCGCCGTACGCCTCGATGCTGCCGGTGCGCCGCGCCTCGTTGTGGCGGAAGACGTTGCGCTGAAGCTTCACCAGGTTCGCGTCACCGCCGATGTGCGAGAGCCGAATGGCGCCGCCGCCGCAGAGGTCCGTGCTGGAGAAGGAGTAGCTGCCGCACTCGCAGAAGTTGTCTTCGAAGAGGGTGTCGGTGATCTCCACCGGGCCCGCGTTCGGCCATTGGCCGTGGCTGTTGATGTCGAGCGCGCCGGCGACGGAGAAGGTGCGGTTGTTGATGAAGGTGCAGTGGCGGATGATCGTCCCGCGCGCGTTGACGTAGGAGCCCAGGCCGCCGCCGCGCCGCCAGATGCGGATCCCTGGCGTGCGGTCGTCTTTGTAGGTGTCGCGAATGGTCACGTGCTCGAAGTGCACGGTGTCGTGAGAGTGCGAGACCACGATGCCGAACCAGCCGGTGCTGGGCGTAGCGCCGCGGAAGATGATGGGCTCGGCGGCGGTGCCGATGGCGTGAATCGAGCCGCTGCCGGGAATGGCGGGCGGCTCGCCGTCGCGCAGAGAGGGATCGCGCCCGAAGTGGTGGCGGCCCATCACGATGAAGGTGGTGCCCGCGGGGATGTCGAGGGTGACGCCGGTGGGGACGATGACGTCGCCGGTGACGCAGTAGGTGCCGCGGGCCAGCGAGGTGACGATGCCCGAGAGCGGCGTGCAGGGGCCGGCGTCGAACCCCGGGCCTGCGTCGTACGCGGAACCGGCGTCGGGGCTGACGAAGACGCGTTCGCCCGCATCGACGTGGAGGAAGAACGGTCCGACGTAGGCGACGCCAGGCTCGACCGAGGCCGCGGCTGGCGGCGCAGGGGGTGGCTCGACGGCGCCGACACAGGACAGGGCCAACGCGAGGCCCAGCGCGGAACTGTGGTGGTGCATGGTGCCTCCTTGGGGGGGGACGACTGCATTCCGGTGACCAGCGCCCCCCCCGGGAGTTTTGGGACCGGGAGTCTGCAAACGTTGCGTCTGTGCGGGTCGACCGGCAGAAACGTCCTACAGCGAGCTTTGGGAACGAACCGCGGCGCTCAGCCGTCTCGAGGTGGTCCTGATGATGTCGCTGATGTTGCTCGCAGCCCTGGGCTCCACGCCGTTGATCGACGCGTACGTCGCTGCGTGCGCGCAGCCGGCGCTGGGGTTCACCCTGGCGGGCGCGAGCGCTCCGGCGGAGGGCGTGGTGCGCGCGGTGACGCCCGGGCGCGTCGAGCTCGCGCACTGCTTCTACGAGAACGCCGAGGTGCGAACGGTGACGACGGTGGTGGAAGGGCTGTCGTCGGTGGAGGTGAAGGAAGGCGAGGTGCTGTCGCGGGGTCGACGACTGGGCCGCGGGCCGAAGGCGGTGATCACCATCGATGGCTTGCCGGCGACGCAGTTCGTCCTGGGCCGGGCGCGGCTGCTGGTGCCCCCGCGCGAGCCGGTGCTGGTGGTGGTCGACGTCGATGGCCACCGCGCGGTGCGCTTCGAGGCGGGCCGGCCGACGCGCGAGTGGGAAGTGGGAAAGGGCCAGGCCGATGGACCGAAGCAGCAGCGCGGCGATCTCCGCACGCCCAGGGGGGTGTACTTCGTGGTCGACCACACCACCGGCCCGTTCGGGGGCGACTCCGCGGAGTACTTCGGCGGTGCGTGGGTGAAGCTGAATTATCCGAACGCGTTCGACGCGGAGCGCGGGGTGGACGCGGGGCTGATCAGTCGCGCGCAGGCGGACGACATCGGCGCGAAGTGGAAGCGGCGCGAGGCGGTGCCGCAGAAGACGAAGCTCGGCGGGGGCATCGGGTTCCACGGGTGGAATGCGCCGTGGGACGGGGACGCGGGGTATGGGTTGTCGTGGGGCTGCGTGGTGCTGCACCCGGACGAGGTGCGCGGGTTCTACGAGGTGGTGCCGTTGGGCACGATGGTGGTGCTGCTCTGATCAGCCCCGACCAAGCCAGACCGTGGGTCCAACCTCGACGAGAAGAAATGCAGCTCAAAGAGCAGTACCACCTGCGTGCTGAAGGAGATCTGAAAGCCGCCTCAAACGACCCACTCGATCGGGAGCCCCCTCAACGACGAGGTTGAGAAGCTGCGCCGAGACAACGCCGAGCTCAAGTGGCGGCTGGAACAGGCCGAGCACAGATAGTACGAGCTCGTGCGTGCTCGGAATCTTGTCGGTCTTGAACTGGCTGATGGCGGGGCTGTACCTGCTCGTGCTCACCGTGTTCTGGGGAGCGGGGTTCGCGACGAGCGGGCAGGTTCCGGTGGCTGCGATGTTGCTGGTGACGCTGCTGCTCGTCGGGCTCGCGGCGCCGCACGTGTACCTCGGCCTCTTCATCGAGAAAGGTCGCGGGAGAACGGCGCAGACGATTCTTGCGTGCCTGTCGTTGTTCTCGTTTCCGTTGGGAACGGCGTTCGGCATCTTCGCGCTGTGGGTGTGCTGGAGCGCCGAGGCGGAGCTGTTCGAGGAAGGCGTCACTCGCGACGACCGTAGACGTCGCACGCGGCGAACCCGCGAGGCGCGCGAAGAAGAGACGCGGCAGCTGCTCGACGATCCCGACTTCGTAAACGAAGAAATTCCGGCGCCGCGTGAAGGTTCGCCGTACGCCATCGGCAAAGAGATGGTGGCCGACGGCGCGTCTGCTCAGGAAGTGCAGCGCGAGCTGTCAGCGCAGGGCCTGGCCGAGGACGAGGTCGAGACGCTCATGAACTCGCTCGGGCTTCGCTACAGCCGCCGCCAGCTCGCCGCGGCGAGAACGGCGCCGCCCAAGAAGCCCGCCGCGACGCGACGACCCGCACCGAAGAAGCCCCCTGGCTGAGGACCTCAATCGCGCGCTTCACGACCCGAGCCTCTTCCGCCACCTCGACGACGAGCGCAGCGCTGCCTGCGGGTCACGGACACCGAGCGCTCCCGACTCGGATTGCCCGACCGGTACACCCTCCAGGTCATCGCGACCGCGGCCAACTGGCTCGCCGACCGCGGTGAACCCATCCCGCCGTGGAAGGGGTGAGTCTCCTCGCAAAGCTCAGCGGCGCGCGACCAGCGCCTCGACGGGAAGCCCCGCGAGGCTCGGGAGCGTCGACTGCTCCACCCGGAAGCCCGCCGCCTCCACCAGCTCCCGCAGGGGAATCGCCCGGCAATCGACCAGCGTCGGCAGCTTCCGGTGCGCCCACGCGTAGAGCCTCGTCGCCAGCCGCGGCGTGGGTGGCGGCACCAGGCTCACCACACCCAGGCGGCCGCCGCTGCGCAGCACCCGGCGCCACTCCGCGAGCA
>VFKJ01000190.1 GCA_009885595.1 Myxococcales bacterium
CGGTATCGCTTGAGCAGGCGTTCGACTTCGGCGAGGTGTGACTCTCTCGAGACCAGCAGCACGCGTCGGATGGTACCTTGTTTATTCGATGATAGGCGTCGAATAAACAACCTGGCTCGCGACGTCCAGCTCGAGGCAGCTGTTCCACTGGCGCGGCAGCGCCGACTTCCGGGGTGGTGAAATTGAAGTTTATGGTTTAGGAAACACCACCATGCGCTGGGTCGGCCGTCAGCTTCACGGGGTCTTGAGGGAGGCCAGCCGGGCCTTTCCGGTGGTGGTGCTCACGGGCCCGCGGCGGGCGGGGAAGACGGCGCTGCTGAGACGGCTCTTTCCGAAGGCGGCCTACCAACTGCTCGAGTCTCCGGACGTCGTCGCCCGCGTACGCGCCGACCCCCGTGGGTGGCTCGAGGCCCAGACCACGCCGATCATCCTCGATGAGATCCAGAACGCCCCCGAGTTGCTCCCGTACATTCGGGCGAGCGTCGATGCCGCGCCCGGGAAGAAGGGGCGGTGGCTCATCACGGGCTCGCAAGACTTCTCTTTGATGCAGGGGGTCACCGAGTCGATGGCCGGGCGGGCGGCCGTGCTGACGCTGTTGCCGCTCTCGGCGGCGGAGTTGGGGCGGGTCGAACTGCTGCGTGGTGGTTACCCTGAAGTGTGGGCGCGGCCCCGGACGGCGGCCCTGTGGTTCGATTCGTACCTGCAGACCTTTCTCGAGCGCGACGTGCGCAGCCTGCGGGCGGTGCACGACCTGTCTGTGTTTCGTCGCTTTCTCTCGCTGCTCGCGAGCCGGCACGGGCAGGTGCTCAACCGGTCAGACCTGGCGGGGCCACTGGGTTTGAGCGTGCCGACGGTGAACGCGTGGCTGAGCGTGCTCGAGACCACGGGCCAGGTTGTCCTCGTACCGCCGTACTTCGAGAACTTCGGGAAGCGGCTGATTAAATCTCCGCGCCTCTATTGGCTCGACAGCGGCTTGGTGTGTCACCTGCTCGGGCTGCGAGACCACGCTCAGCTCGACGGGTCGCCCTTCCTCGGGCCTGTCTTCGAGGGGGCGGTGGCGGCCGAGTTGCTCAAGCTCCAGGTCAACGCCGGGCGCCGACGCGAGCTGTACTTCTTTCGTGACGAGCGCGGCCTCGAGGTCGACTTCCTCATCCCTCGCCCCGGAGGAAGGCTGGCGCTGCTCGAGGCGAAGGCGGCGAAGACGGTGGTCCCGTCGGATGCGGGCCCCATGAGTCGCCTCGGCGCGCCCGCAACCTCCGAACGCTGGGTGGTGTACGGCGGTGCGCAGATGCTCACCGTTGCGCCGGGTGTTCGCGCAGTGCCCCTGGGCGGCCTGGCGTCTGCGCTTGGGGTGTAGGGACTTCGCGGCTCAGCGCGCCTGTTCGCTCAGATTGGTGGCGTCGTGCGCGACACCTGCGGGGTTGGCAATTCAGGGAAGGTCGCTTCGCGGCCGTGAGCGACCGGCGTCAGCTCACGAAGGGGTTTTCGATCACCAGCGCATCGAAGGCGCGCTGGTGCTGGAGGTCTTCGCTGAGCAGCTTCGTGCAGCCCCCATCGGCTGCGGCGCGAACGATGAGGGCGTCCCAGAATGAGATGGAGTGAAGCCGGTGCAGTTGGATCGCCGAGGTGATCAGCGCGGGCTGGACGATGACCACGTCGAGCTGCGCGTAGGTCGCGACAGACTCCTGGGCTGCCCCAGCCGTCAGCTTCAGCTTCTTCGTGGCGATGACGAAGAACTCCTGAAGCACCTGCGTCGAGATGACGGCGGAGCGGTCGGTGACGAGCGCTGCAATCACCTCTCTGGCTCGCTCCTGCTTGGCGGGCACCCGCGCATCTTCGGCGTAGAGGAGAATGTTCGTGTCGAGAAAGGTCCGCTCGGTCACGTGCGACCCGAGTAGGCGTCTTCGCGGGTGAAGGGGCCCTCGGAATGACCGGTGCTCTTCTGCCAGTGCGCTCTGAGGCGTTTGGCCAGCGCAGCGCCCGTCTGCCGACCAGCCAGACTCTCGAGATAGGCGCGCACCAGAGCGTTGAGGCTCGCTCCTTGCTGACGCGCGACGTCGCGGGCCCGACGAACAACCTCTTCGTCAACGGAAATAGTGAGATTCACTAGGTAAATATCCCGTGCGCACGGGACCGGTGTCAAGAGCCTGGGTTTCGGCTGGCTGGTGGTGTCGATGCGGGTGTTCCCGATCCGCTCGCGCTCGGCGTGCTCGCCCTCGGCCTCATCAGGAGGTCGCGGCGCCCCCGTGGTCGGCGGTGACCACGCGCAGCGCGTGAGATGACGCGGGCTTGAGCGCGGACCGCCGCGTGCACAGGGGACCCGTTCGAAAGAACGTTCCCGTGACCCTGTTGCCGCCTCAGGCAGGTCTCGCTGAGGGAGCTGCTCGACGCGGTGAAGGCGTGCCCGAAAGGAAACACCATGAAGCAGGAGCGCGCCATGACGTTGATCGAGTTGATGCTGGCGGTCGCCATCGCCGTGACGCTCACGAGCCTGGCCCTGCCCTCGTACATCGAGTTCGTCAGGAAGAACCGCCCCGCAGAGCAGGCGGTGCTGATTCCCTACTTCGAGAAGGACGTGAAGCTACGGCTGCAGGACGAGTCGATGGCCCTGGGCACGTACACCGCGGGGTGGAGCGAGGAGCGAGTTCGGCGCGGCGGTCGATGGCAACCTTCGCTATGGGTATCGAATCGACGCGATCGTCGCGGCCCAACCGACCTTCACTGTCACCGTGCGCGAGGACCTCAATGGGCAGATGGTCTAGCGCACGCGCGATTGGCAACCGTGCTCGGGCTGGGTGCTGCTCAGTGATGTGCGCGGGGGCGGGCCTTCCTGGCGCCGCGACCTCCAACTCTCGCGGAGGGCTAGCTCACCAGCGGGTTCTCGACGCGTAGCTCTGGAAAGCGGCTGAAGTCACGATCCGCGGTCCGGAGCGTGGTGACGCCGTGATGGATAACGAGCGCGGCGATGCGGGCGTCGTGAACGCGCGCCCCCTGAATCTTTCCTGCCAGGCACAGCCGCGCGAGCACGTCCAAATACCCGAGCGATTCCTCCGAGAGGAGCACGGCCGAAGGAGATGCTGCCCAAGCTCGCGCTGCCTTGAGCGCGTCGCCGATCGGCGTTGGAGTCTTGTAGATGCGTGGGTTGGTCACCACGCCGATGAACTCATGCAGGCACGGCCACAGCAGCGCCCATGGCTCGGCCCCCTGGGCTGTGTCCGTGACGGCCGTTCGCGCGCGTTCGTGAAAAGGCGATTCGCGGCGATGTGCGTAGACGAGCAGATTGGTGTCGTAGGCGATCACTCCTTGGAGCCCTCGTCGTAGACGAGGTTGCGAATTCGTTCCCACTGGAGATCGGGGAGTCCATCGACCAGGCCATCGCCTCCGAACGTGGTGTCGGGCAACCGAAAGCGTTCTGCGGGAGCTTGCGCCTTGAGCATCTTCTGCAGCGCTTCAGCGACCAAGGCACGAAAAGGAACTCCGCGCTCGCGCGCCAACTTCTGCGCTTTCTTGAAGAGGGTGTCAGGGATCTCGAGCGTGGTGCGCATATGCCTCAGCATACTCGTCGATATGCGAATATGCCACGGCCCGCCTCGCCTCGGTAGACCGGTGGGCGCTTCTCGGCGAAGGCCTTAGCACGCGCCCGCGGGGAGAATGACCAGTCCTCCCCGGCTGTGCTCAGATGGCGCTTCGCTTTTCGGGGGTCTCCCATGCGCTGGCTGGCTTGTTCTCTACTGCTCCCCCTCTCTGCGAGCGCTGCGTCGGTGCTGCTGGTCCCCCAGGACGACAAGGCCCGCGTGCTGGCCGACGAGCTCGTCGAGCCGTTCGGCGCCGCGAACCTGACGGTGAAGACCGCCGGTCCCGGCTCTCCCGCGGTCAGTTGCCTGAAAGATCGGGAGCGGGTGGCCTGCCTGCAGACCCTCGAGGAGAAGGCGAAGGTGGTGGCGGTCTTCGTGGTCGGCGGCGCGCTCAAGGGCAGCAAGGGCACGCTGACGCTCGAGATGCACTCCAAGGGCGTGGTGCTGAAGAAGGAGTCTTTCAAGGTGACGAAGGGCAAGGTGAAGACGCAGCTGCGCGGGCCGATCGCCAGCTTGATCAGGTTGCTGCCCAGGAGCGAGACCAGCGTCCCCACCGAGCAGCCGAAGATGACGGTGACCCAGACCCAGAAGGACCCCGAGGCAGAGCCGAAGGCCACTGACGCGCCGACGAAGACCGAGCCGGTGGCGATCGCTCCGACCCGCACCGCCGATCCGCTCTCCATCAAGTCACCGCCACCCAGGGCGGTGAAGCCGAAGGTCGCGGCGTGGGTGGTGACCGGCATCGCCGTGGCGGCAGCAGGCACGGCAGCCACCTTCGCGGGGCTCGGTTTCGCGGGGAAGAGCGAGCTCGAGAAGACCGAGGGCGGGATCTCCACCATCTCGTACAACGGCGCGGTCGAGCTGCGTGACAGGAGCAACGCGCAGCTCTCCGTCGCGCTCGGAGCGGGCATCGGGGCGGGCGCCGCGGGTGTGCTCGCCGGAATTCTCTGGGGTGCCGAGTGATGCGCGTCCTGTTCCTGGTGTGGATTTTGGGCGTGCTCAGCGGGTGCGAGCTGGCGCAGCTGCCCAGCGACACCGTCTTCCGCTGCGAGCCCGACGATACGTGCGCGCAGCTGGGCTACGAGTGTGGTGGTGACCGGGTGTGCCGGCCCCGGTCAGCGAGGGACGCAGGCGGCGACGCCGGCGCTACGGACGCGGGCGAGAACGACGCGGGACCGGATGACGCCGGGTTCGACGCGGGAGTGGAGGACGCCGGCCTGGACGACGCCGGGATGGATGACGCGGGAATGGACGACGCAGGCGCTGATGCAGGCCTCGAGGACGCTGGCGTCGACGATGCGGGAATGGATGCGGGCACCGACGCCGGGGTCGACGCGGGCTGCGTTCCGACCGGCGCCATCGACGAGCCTGATCCGCTGCAGCTCGACGTCGACTGCGACGGCTTCGATGGCGACCTCGCGCGCGCGGGCTTCGTCGATCCGGGCACCGGCCAGGACGGCAACGCGGGCACGCGGGCCGCTCCGGTGCAGACCATCTCGCGCGCGGTCTCGCTGGGCAAAGAGCAGATCTACCTGGCCACCGGCACCTTCGCGGGTGCCGTCACCTTCAGCCGCGCCCTCTCGATCTACGGCGGGTACGACCTCGCCAATGGGTGGGCGCGCACCGGCACCCGCTCGGTGGTGACGGGCGCGATCGTCGGCAGCCCTGCCGGCGGGCGCGTGGTGCTGGAGCAACTCGAGGTGCAGGCGCCCGCCGCGGCGACCGCGGGCGCGGCGTCGGTGGCGGTCACGTTGATCAGCGCGTCTTCGGCCTCGCGCCTCACCAACTGCCGCCTGGTGGGAGGCATCGGCGCGAACGGCGGCGATGGCGCCGCGGCGCCTGCGGTCGACCCGGGCAATGCAGGCAGCGCGGCGCTCAGCGGTGATGGTGGGGTGGGCGGCGTGGGCGCCGACTGCGGCGACGCGGGCACCTCGCCCGGCGGTTTCCTCGGCGGCAGCAGCCTGGACGACGGCGTGGGCACCCCGGGCCAGGACGCCACCCTGGGCGGCGCAGGCGCGCTCGCCACCGTCATCGATGGCGGCGGGTTCGTCGGCCTCGACGGCGGAGACGCGCTCGCGGGGGCCTTGGGAGCGCAGTCGACCGCTCGCCCCACGGATCCCACCGCGGACCTGCTGGGCACGGTGACGGCGAGCGGCTGGCAAGGCGTGAGCCTGGGCACCTGGGCTCCTTCGCAGAGCGGCAGGCCGGGCGGGGGCGGCGGCGCGGGCGGCGGACTGGTCGACCTGGTCGCGTCCTTGCTGGCCCGAGGTGGAGGCGCGGGGGGCGGCGGCAGCGGCGGCTGCGGTGGCCGCAGCGGCACCGCCGGGCAGACGGGCGGCGCGTCGATCGGCCTGGTGTTGTTCGATAGCTCTCCCACGCTGCTGGACGTGCAGCTGGTCTCCACCCAGGCCGGCCGCGGCGGCAACGGCGGCGCGGCGAGCGCGGGTGGTTCAGGCGGCCCGGGCGGCGCAGGGGCCCTGGGAGAAACGGTGGCCGCGGGCTCTGCGGGCGTCGGGGGCCGCGGCGCTTCGGGCGGCGCGGGTGGTTCGGGACGACAGGGACCGGGCGGCTGGGGCGGGCCGGTGGTGGGCCTGTTCTGCGGAGGCACGTCGGCTCCGGTGACGGACGCCACCACCGTGTGGACCGCGGGGACGCCAGGCGTCGCGGGCACCGGAGATCCCGACGGGCAAGCCGGCCGTCAGCCTGCGAGCGGCTACAAGGTCAACTGCCCTTGAGCTGAATGGCTCCGTTCATCCCGAGAGGGTTGATCGAAATAGGCCCCCGTTCATCCCGAGCGGAGTCGAGGGACCTCCACCGTTCGTCCCGAGCGGAGTCGAGGGACCTCCACCGTTCATCCCGA
>VFKJ01000491.1 GCA_009885595.1 Myxococcales bacterium
GCTCTTCCAGCGTGCCCTCGAGCGGCGAGTAGAGGGTCACCCGCGCGCTGGGCAGCGGCTTGCCCTCGAAGTCGAGCACGTGGATCTCCTGGACGAGGGGCGGCTCGAGCACCAGCTCCATCGGCTCGGAATCGAAGGCCTCCATCACCGCCGAGCGCTTCCCCGCGACGGCGGCCACCTCTCCCCCGAGCGGGGCGGCTTCGAACACGAAGGTGCCGTCGGCGCCGGTGACGAGCTCGGCGATCGCCACCGGCGGGCGGAGCGAGCCATCACGCAAGCCCTGGATCACCTGGCGCGCCGTCGACGGATCTTCGCAGTCGAGCACCGTGACGTGGCACAGGCTGCACTCGAGCTCCTCCAGCTCGGGGCCCTTCGCGAACAGGCGCACCCGCGCGCCGCTCACCGGCTTCAGGTCCTCGTCGACCACCCGGCCCGAGACCCGCCCCACCCCGGCGTCGAAGGCCTCTTCGCCCTCACCCACGTGAACGAAGGGCCGGTCGAGCGCCGCGCTGCGATCCTCGGCCGGGCCGGAACCGGGGGTGACGTCGGGCTCGCACGAGGACCACCAGAACAGCCCGCCGGCCGTCAGCACGAGCAGCGGGATGGGGAGCCAGAGCTTCTTCATGCTCACTGCACCAGGGTGACTTCACCTGCAGAGGGCACGGTCACCGGGACGATCAGCGGCCCGCCCGGCACCGAGGCGTGGAAGCTCGCCCACACCAGCGTGTAGCGGCCCGGCGCGAGCGCTCCGAAGGTCACGCGATCGATTTGCGGCTGGTAGACCAGCTGCGCCCAGCTGGAGTGCAGCAGCTCCATCGGCGGGTTTCCCACCGCGCGCACCTCACCGCGCACCAGCCACAGCGCGAAGCCGGGCCTGGGCACCAGGCGCACCGTGAGCGTGCCCTGACCGGGCACCGGGCCGAAGTCGAGCCGCGTCTCCGGGGCGGAGATCTCGGTGATCAGCGTCGGCGGATCCTCCGAGGCGAACTGGCCGGGCGGGAGCGCGAGCATGAAGCGATAGGTGCCCGGCGGCACCTCCATCGAGTAGGTGCCATCGGCGTTGGTCACCACGCTGGTGGCCTCGCCGCGATCGACGTTCACCCCGGCGATCTCGAGCCCGCCGGCAGGCTGGCCATTGGGCAGCACCGCGAGCCCGCTCACCTTCACGCCGGGCTTGAGCACCAGCTCCAGCCCCTGGAGCGCGCCGTTGGTCACCGTGCGCGTGCCGGTGCGGCGGCCCTTCTTCGCCACCACGGTGAACTCACGCTGGAACGCCGGCTTGCCCAGGGTGAAGCGGCCGTCTTGACCGCTGAGCACCGACTGCTCGCAGCTCTCGCAGCTCACCACCGCGTCGGCGACCGCCCCGCCCCCCTCGTCGCGCACGAGGCCCGTCACCTGCGGCGCGCGCTGGAGATCGAAGTCGCCCAGGTCAGGGGTGTTGGGGCGGTTGGCCATCGTCGGCTCGAAGCCGGGGGCCTCGATGCTGACGATCACCGAATCCTCCGTCGCCGGGAGCGGCAGCTCGAAGCGCCCGTCGCCGGAGGTGACCTCGTGCTCGTCGACGCGGAAGTTCTTCAGCGGCTGGCCATCGCCCAGCACGCGGCCGCGGAAGACAGGCTGGCGCCGCAGCACCACCCGCACCGGCTCCCCGCCCGGCCTGGCGGTGACGCGAGCGACCTGATCGAAGCCCCTCTGCGCCACCCGCAGGGCGTAGGTGACGGTGGGCCGCAACGGAGAGAGCGTGAACTGGCCCTGGGCGTCGGACACCGCGGGCTCGGCGCCCCGGGGAACCACCGCGATCGTCACCCCGGCGATCGGCGCGCCCACCGTGTCCACCACCTGGCCCACGATCTTCGCCCCCGCCTTCAGCTCGGCGGTGATTCGCACCAGCTCACCGTCGCGCAGCGAGAGCGACTGCCGCTCCGAGGGGAGGTAGTCGGGGTGCGTGGCCACCACGGTGTAGCTGTCGGGGGGCAGCCCGCGCATCAGCACCACCCCGTCGGCGCCCGAGGTGCGATCGCTGCGGAAGTTGCCCCGGGCGTGGAAGAGCGTGACCGACGCCCCCTCGACCCTGCGCCCGTTGGCGCTCACGGTGATCTCCGCCCCGGCGCGCGGCTCCAGCTGCAGCTCCACGCCCTCCTTCGGCGCCTGCACCTTCAAGTCGCCTCCGCCCCAGTCGGAGTGGTGCGCGTGCAGCTCGTAGAGCCCGGGCGAAGGCACCGGCGCCACGAAGCGGCCCTCGGCGTCGGCGACGATCGAGTCACCCGTGGGCGTCACCAGCACCGAGACGCCCGGCGCCGGGCGGCCGTACTCGTCGATCACCCTCCCCGAGATCACCGTGCCCTTCGTCATCGTCACGGTGATCGCCGTCTCACCGGGCTTCACGTGCACCGGCACCATCACGGGCTGGTAGCCATCGGCGGTGGCGCGCAGCTGGTACTCGCCCACGCCCAGGGGCCCGAGGATCACCAGCTCTCCGGTCTGCGCCTTGCGCGTGGTGACCCGCTCCTGGCCGCGCGTGAGCAGCTCGAGCGTGGGCGCGGCGACCGGCTGCTCCGAGTCGTCCAGCACGGTGGCGGCGATCGTTCCCCCGCGCTCGAGGTTCAGGGTGAGCTGCGTCACCTTCGCGGACAGGGTCACGCGCTGCGGCACGGTCGACAGCTCGCCCGCGAACGCCGAGACCATCAGCTCCCCGGGGTAGAGCTCGTCGACCCCGCGGAAGCCGGCCTTCGCCTCGAGCTGGCGCGTGAGGTGATCTCCCGAGAGCGAGAGCACCGCGTCGACGGGCTTCCCGTTCGACAACACCCGCACCTCGAGGCGCCGGGGCGAAGGCAGGGTGAGCAGCACCGGATCTCCCCCGGCCTCCGCCTCGTCCTCCAGGGCGGGCAGCCGGCCGGGCGCCGCCGCGCTCACCGCGAACGGCCCTTCACCGAGCCCCTCGACGAGGAAGCGGCCCGCGGCGTCGGCGGTGGTCTCGATCACCCGGGTGAGGCGCCGCGAGGTGACGCGCACCGTGCCCAGCACCGGCTGGCCCCCCTCGTCGCGCAGCTGGCCTTCGAGCGTGCGGGGAAGGGGCAGGAAGAGCTCCACCGGATCTCCGGGCGCGGCGCGCTCCTTCACGCCTTCCCCGAAGGCCACCGCGCGGCCCCACACCGTGAAGCTGGTGCCGGCGAGCTGCTCGAAGCGGAACCGGCCCTGGGCGTCGCTGCGGGTGGTGAGGGCGGGCACCTGCTCTCCTCGCCGCGACTCCAGCAGGCCCGCGACCGTGCGCGCGGTCTCGTGGGCGTGACATGAGAGCAGCCGCTCCTGGCAGACGCCGCAGCGCAGCCCGGTGAGGCTCGGCTGGCTGCTGGCCGCGAGGAAGACCTCGGCGTCGGCGATGGGGTTGCCGTCGGGCGCCTTCACCACCCCGGTGAGGGTGAGCCCCTGCTGGGTGCCGCTGGCGCGCACCTCGACGCTCTGGAACTCGGGCGGCGGGGGGGCCGACTCCTCGAGCACCAAATCACTGGGCGGGGGCCAGAACAGAAGGGCTGCCACCAGCAGCGCGGCGAGCCCCCCCGAAATGATGAACCACCAGCGGCGCATGAGCGTGAACAGGCTACCCGTACGGACACGCGAACGCGCCCCCCTGTTCCCACGGGCCGAGATTCAGAAGTCGTAGCGGATGGCGGCGGTGAACCCGTACACGTTCGCCGCGTAGGTGTACCCGGGCTCGTCGTCGATGGCTTCCTTCTTGGCCTCGCGCGGCAGGATGAACTGGGCCTGGCCGGCGAGATCGATCTGCACCGGGTGCTGGAAGATCTCGAGCGGGTCGCTGAAGTTGAAGCCGAAGCCGCCGGTGATCCCGATGGCGGTGTTGTCCATCAGGTTGGTGCCCTGGGTGTCCTGCTTCGGGACCGGGGTGGGCCGCAGGAACGCGCCCAGCCGCGCCGCGAAGCGCTCGGAGACCCGGTACTCCGCGCCGGCGCGCACGCCCAGGGTGTCCTTGAAGCCCGGCCTCTGCGTCCCCGACTTGACGTCGAGCGCCGAGCCCAGCCCGAGCGCCTCCAGGGTGGGGCCGGACAGATCGATGTCGATGCTCACGTACGGTGAAGGCGCGCTGCTCCAGTTCTGCCACTCGCCGTCGAGGGTGAAGGTGAGGTTCTCGGCGGCGTCGAACGCGGCCCCGAAGTTGAGCGTGTGCGGGGTGAAGTGCGCCACCCCCGACACCGTGAAGCCCAGGGTGCCGATGCCCTCGAGATCGACGCGCGCGGGGATGACCACGTTGAGCTTCATTTCCCACTTGAAGGTGACGCCCAGGCGCAGCCGCTTGATCGGCGTGACGGCCAGCGCGAACACCGGCCCGACCCGGGTGGCGAGGTAGGCGTTCAGATCGCCTGAGTTGACCTGCTTGCTGAAGAGATCGACCGAGACGTTGGCGCCGCTGCCGATCAGGTCGGCCAGCGCCTGCACGCCCAGCCCCACCTTGAACCATTCGACGATCTTGATGCCCGCGCCCAGGTGCAGGATCAGGCGCTCCGGGCTCGCGTGGTAGCGGTACCAGTACGGCATGTCGTTGCTGGGAATGTTCACCCGCAGCAGCAACGCGGTGGGCAGGTACACCCCCAGGCCCAGCGCCAGGTGGTTCTTCACCTTGCCGCCCAGGGGAAACAGCAGCCCCACCGAGGTGCCCACCGAGTCGGGCGCGGTCGCGGCGCTCAGGTCGAGGGGCTTGGCGAGGTCCTTCGACTTCACCTCGCTGGCCATGCGGTAGAACTGGAAGTTGAAGCCGAAGTTGACGTCCTTCCGCTCGACCAGCAGCGCCGGGTTGTAGAAGACGGCGGTGTAGTCGTTCGCCTCGGCGGTCATCGCCCCGCCCATCGCGGTGGCGCGCGGCCCGTAGCCGTAGGTGTTGAAGACGTCTGCCTGCGCCAGCGTCGCCGTGAGCGCGAACAGCACCACCGTGAGCCGCATCGAGACTCCCCCGCAAAATTCTTTTCTTCAGTCTTCGGCGAAGGGCTGAATGGCCTGCGCTGCCGCGAGCTCTTGCCGCGCCTCGGAGAGCTCCGAGTTGGTCTCGCGCAGCCGGTCGGACAGCACCTGCACGAAGCTCCACAAGAGCTTCACCGCGAGAATCGACTCGCGCTTCATCAGGCCCATCAGGTCGCCCCGGCCGATCACCATGGTGCGGGTCGGCTCGATCGCCCGCACCGTCGCCGAGCGCGGCGCGTTGTCGATGAGGCCCATCTCGCCGAAGTGACCACCGGCGCGCAGCTCTGCGATCTCCACCCCGTTCTTCTCGACCGACACCCGGCCACGAATGACGACGAAGAGCTCTTCGCCCGGCTGACCCTCGGTGACGATCTCGCGACCCGCGGGGAAGGTGCGGGTGCTGGCGGTGGAGAGGACCGCCGTCTGTTCCTTGTAGGTGAGGTGCCGGAAGAGCGGGATCTTCTTGAGCGCCTCCATCCGGCTCTGGGCTTCGGCGACCTCTTCGGTGGCCGTCGCGGGATCACCGGAGCAGCCGACCACCACGGTGGTGATGTTGTCCTTGCCGCCGCGCTCGTTGGCCAGCGCCACGAAGCGCTCGGGCAACTCGGACAGCGGCGCCGAGGCGACCACCGAGGCGACCTCGTCGTCGTTGAGGTACCCGTGCAGGCCGTCGGAGCAGAGCACGAAGATGTCGCCGGGCACCGCGTCGACGATCAGGGTGTCGACCTGCACCGATTCCTGAATGCCGACCGCCCGGGTGATCACGTTGCGGTACTGGCTGGTGGCCGCCTGCTCCTTGGTGATCGTCCCGGCCTTCAGCTGCGCCGAGATGAGGGTGTGATCCTCGGTCAGCCGGTGGCACTGGCCGTTGCGCACCAGGTACACCCGGCTGTCGCCCACGTGGCCGATGATGCCCTTGGTGCCGCCGATGGCGAGGCACACGAAGGTGGTGCCCATGCCGCGCTTCGAGGCGTCGGTGGTGGCGGTCCTGTAGATGTCGGCGCAGGCGCGCTGCACCGCGACCTCGACCAGGCTGGCGGCCGCGGTGCGGTTGGCCTGCGAGGCGTCCTTGGAGAGGTCCTTCAAGATGCTGCGGTTGGTGATCAGGTGCTGCTTGACCACCTCGACCGCGCGAGCGCTGGCGACCTCACCGGCCGCGTGACCGCCCATGCCGTCGGCGACGATGTAGAGCCCGAGGCCCGGATCCACGAGCATCGCGTCTTCGTTGTGCTGGCGTTTGCGGCCAACGTCGGTCTTGCCGTGCGCTTCGGTGGTCAGCACCAGGTTTTTCCCTGAAGAAAGAGGCGTTTCACCTTAAGGAACCCGGACCGCGGGCTCAAGGTGAATCACCCGAAGTCAGCCGTCAGTCACTCGGTCGCGCGGCGGTGCAGCATGTCGAGGAAGCCTTGGGCCGTGTAGTAGGTGAGCTGGAGCGCGCCGATGCGCAGCACCAACCCGTTGGTGAGGGTCGAGGGCGCCTTGGCCGGGATCTTCCGGCCCGCCACCGTCGAGCCGTTGCGCGAGCCCGCATCGACCAGCACCCACTCGGCGTTGTTCTGCTCGATCCACGCGTGGAAGCGGGAGACCGAGGTGTCGTCGAGCACGATGTCGTTGTTCGCGGTGCGACCGATGGTGATGCGCCGCTGGAACGCGTTGTCCTTGGTCTTCTCGATCACCACCGCCATCGGGTCGCCGCCGCCGATCGCCGGCACCGAGAGCCCCGACTGCGTGCGCAGCTGGTAATCGTCGTCTTCGTCGATGGTGTCTTCAGTGGGGGGCTCGTAGACGAGCACCGGCCGGCCGGCGAGGCGCGTGCGCACCTTCGCGGGATCATCGGTGAAGCGGTTGAACCAGAGCAGCAACGTCTCGACCATCGGAGGCCGCGATTGTGTCCGGCAACTCGGGTCAGACGCCAGCGTCATCTTGGTGTGAGGGATCGCGCGCCAGCGCTTCCTGGCAGGCGCGCACCAGGGCGGGCCGCACGTCCTCCACGAAGGACAGCTGCGTCACTGCCTGCAGGTAGAAGGGCGACTGCCTGGAAAAATACACCGCCCGCGCGAGGTCATCGAGGACCGCGCCGGTGAAGCCCAGCAGGCTGCTGGCGCGGGCGCGGATGAAATAGAGCGCGGCCTGATCGCCGAACCGCCGCAGCGCCCGGTTGATGCGCCGCTTGGCCCCGAAGGTCATCAGCTCGAGGTTGAGCGGGGTGACGTCGTATTCGAGGGCGAGCCACTCGCGCAGGTACGCCTCGGCGGGCGTGTTCGCCTCTGTTTCCTCGAGCTCTTCCAGGACCCGGCGCGGCTCTTCTCTCAGCCGGGAGAGCAGCCCCAGCCAGCGCGCCTCCCCGCCGCTGAAAGACGCTTCCTGGAAGGCCTCGAGCTGCAGGGGGCTGCCCTCGACCAGCGCGTCGAGCAACTCGACCTCGCGGGTCCTTTCGCGCAGCAGGATCTCTGGCGCCGGCCCGCCTTCACTGGCGTGGGGCAGCGCCCGCTCCACCTTCTGGGCGGGCGGCAAGACGCTTCGCAGCAGCGAGCTCCAGTCGAGCCAGCGCAGCGTGGGGTACCCATGCGCCAGCGCCCGGCGGCGCGCCACGGCCACCCGGTGCACCGTCACCACGCCGGCGGCGTAGGCCACAGCCATGCCGCCGGTGAGGTAGAGGCTCATGCGTCGGTCAGCGGCGCTTCCGGCGGGGCGCTGCCGTTTCTCTGGTCGCTCCAGCTGCCTGCTCCACCGTCGTCGTCCTCGGCGTTGACGACGGGAATGCGGTACTCGCCCCCCAGCCACCGGCCCAGATCGATCGCCTTGCACCGATCGCTGCAGAACGGGAAGCAGGGGTTCTCTTCGCGCAACAGCACCGCGCGGCGACAGGAAGGACACTGAGGGGCACGCTTCGGGGCCATCACCCCAACTCGTAGCACGAGTAGAGTGGCCGCCGTGCGCCGCGCCCTGCCTTGCTGCCTCCTGCTCCTCCTCGCTTGCCGGGGGCCGAACACCCGCACGGTGGAGCAGCCTCCCCCGCCCCCGCCGCCCACCTGCGGCGACGGGATCATCCAGGAGGGCGAAGACTGCGACGCCTCTGATCCCGGCACCGGCACCTGCCAGTCCCTGGGCTTCGACACCGGGCGGCTCGTCTGCTCCAGCACCTGCCGCTACGACACCGCGCTGTGCGTGAAGCGCTGCGGCAACGGGGTGCTCGACCTGGGGGAAGCGTGCGACGGCGCGCTGGGGCTCGAGGCCTGCACCACCTGGGGCTTCCACGCCTGCACCGACGGCTGCACCGTGGACACCCGGCGCTGCGTGGCGCAAGCCTTCGAGCCCGGCCCCCAGGTGGACATGGCCAAGGGCGGGCCGGCGGTGCTCGGCGATCTCTCGCCGCGCGGTCCAGGCGATCTGGTGATGGCGGTGCCGGCGATGGCGCGCGTCGAGGTGCTGCCGTGGAGCATGACGCAGGGCTTCGTCAGCACCTCGACCACCAAGCTCTCGTTCCTGCGCTTCCCCGTGCGCACCGAGCTCATCGACGCCAACGCCGACGGCATCACCGACGTCGCCACCCTCAACGACGACGGCACGGTCGATCTGCTCGTCTACGGCGGCGCCGCGTACACCCAGACCGGCGTCGATGCGGGCTGCGTGGGCGCCACCTTCCTACCGAGCGACGGCACTGCGCGGGGCAGCGTGGTGACGGTCGGCTGCGGCGGCTTTGGGGTGGTGAACGCGAGCGGCGTGACGCGCACCACCACCCCGGGCAGCACCGCGATCGCGCGCGGTCCGTTCGGGGTGCTGTGGGCCGACTCCACGCCCGAGGTGCACCTGGCCGACGCCGGGCTCGCCCCCCTGCCCTCCGCGGTCACCCAGCTGGGCAGCGGCGATCTCGACGGCGACGGTGACGAAGACCTGGCGGCGGTGACGAGCGCCGGGGTCGAGCTGTTCGAGAACACCGGCAGCGGCTTCGCGGCGCGCGCCACCTTCACCGCCAGCTCGCCTTTGGAGCTGCGGGTGCTCGATCTCGATCAGGACGGCAGGGCCGATCTCTTCTGGGCCAGCGGCGAAGACCTGGTGCTGCGGCGCAACCGATCGGGCTGGGTGTTCACCGAGGTACGCGTGGCCGCGGGCGCCGGCGTTCGCAAGTCGACCGCGATCGGAGACGCAGATGGAGATCAAGATCTCGACTTCGCCGTCACCACTGCGACCGGCACCGACAGCACGAAGACCCGGGTGTTCTTGAACCGCGTCCGGTGACGTTCCCTTTGACGCGGTGGCGCTTTTGTTGGTACGTGCGCCGCGGTTTCGCCGACCTAGCTCAGTTGGCAGAGCAACTGATTCGTAATCAGTAGGTCGCCGGTTCAATTCCGGCGGTCGGCTCTCGGCAGGCCCCGGGTTCGAGAGGATCCGGGGCCTTTTTTTGTGCCTGTTTTCGGCGCAGGAAATCACCGAGAGCGCCCCGCACTTCAGGCGCTCGCGTGACGCGCCGCGCCGCGCGTTTTCGCTTGGCCGATGAGGCTCGCTGCGTATGGTGCGCGGGCTTCTTCGCCGACGCTGTCGTCAGCGAAGTCACTCAAAAAGGAATGCCATGTCTGAAGAGACCTTCATGAGGGCGCCGGCGACCGAGAAGCCGCGCAAGACCGTCTACACCGAGGCGATGGAGATCTTTCATCGCGCCGCGGACGCGATGAACCTGGACAGCCGCGTTCGGCTCGAGCTCGAAGAGCCCGACTACGAGCACATCTTCCACGTCACCACCAAGCTGAAGGATCGCCTGGTGCCCCTGCCCGCCGAAGAGGCGAAGGCGTTTGGCGAGCTCGGCGTCACCAAGGTGCGCGACTCGCACGGCCTCGAGCGCCTGTACGACGGCAAGATCATCTTGAACGGCAAGGCGCTGCTCGGCAGCGACGTGAGCATCAAGGACGGCCACGTGCGCCTCGAAGACGGCCAGGTCTACAAGCTGGTGCCCGGCGACACCCGCCGGATCAAGGCGTACCGGGTGCAGCACAACCAGGCGCGCGGGCCCTACAAGGGCGGCATCCGCTACCACCGTGACGTGTCGCTCGACTTGTTCAAGGCGCTGGCCGCGGAGATGACCTGGAAGACCGCGATCGCCGACGTCCCCTTCGGCGGCGGCAAGGGCGGCATCCAGATCGATCCGCGCCAGTACGGCAAGGAAGAGCTGCAGACCATCTCGCTGCGCTTCATGTACAAGTTGAAGCAGCTGGTGGGGCCGAACATCGACATCCCGGCGCCTGACGTCGGCACCAACTCGGAGATCATGGCGCTGTACCTGCGTCAGTTCTCCGACGGCGAGCGCGAGCGGCACAACCAGCGCGGCGTGGTCACCGGCAAGGACGTGCGCATCGGCGGGTCCGAGGGCCGCACCAAGGCGACCGGCCAGGGCGTCGCGTACACCATCGAGGACTACTACCAGGAGAAGGGCGAGACCCTGAAGGGCAAGACCTTCATCGTCCAGGGCTTCGGCAACGTGGGCAGCTGGGGCGCGCTCATCCTGCAGAACATGGGCGCGAAGCTGGTGGCGGTGAACGACGCCGACGGCACCCTGATGAACATGAACGGCATCGATGCCGGCGAGCTCATGAAGTACACCAACGAGAACCCCAAGAACCTCAAGCGCTCGGTGCTCGGGTTCCCCGGGGCGCAGGTCATCTCGAAGGCCGACTTCTGGGAAGTGCCGGCCGACATCGCGGTGCCTGCCGCGCTCGGTGGCGAGATCACCGGGGAGATCGCCGAGAAGATGAGGGTGAAGCTGATCGCCGAGGGCGCCAACGGCCCCACCACGCCCGAGGCCGATCGCGTGCTCGAGCGCCGGAAGATCGACATCATCCCGGACATCATCTGCAACGCCGGCGGCGTGACCGTCTCGTACTACGAGTGGATCCAGAACAAGCGCATGGAGGCCTGGACCGAGAAGGACGTGGACGCCAAGCTCGAGTTCGCGCTCAAGAAGAACTACCGGATCATCCGAGACATCGCGCGCAACAACCCCCGCCGCACGGACATGCACGACAGCCGCAACTACACCATCGGCAAGGCCGTCGACACCCGCTGCGCGGCGATGGTGCTCGCCCTCAAGCGCATCGAGGCGCACTACATGCTCGAAGGCTTCTCTCAGTAACCCGCAGCGCAGCCATGAAAAACGGCCCGTCGACTCAGTGGTCGACGGGCCGTCGTCTTTTCAGCGCGCTCGAGTCGGTTACTTCTTGGGCGCGGGCGCGGGGGCAGGCGCGGGCGCCGGGTCCTTACCGGGCGCGGGCGCGGGCGCGGGAGCAGCCGCCGCGGGGGCCGGGGCCGGAGCGGGAGCGGCTGCAGCCGGCGCACCCATGTCACCCCAACCAGCCTCGGTCATCGTCTTGAACTTCCACTCGGTCCCCACGCGAACCAGGGTCGAGGCGTTGCGGCCCTTCATCTTCTGCTTGCCCATCGTCATCTCGTAGTCGTCGACCACGTTGGCCAGCGAGTCGGACAGCACCGAGATGGTGAGCTTGTGCTTGGTGGCGGAGCCGGGCGGCATCCCTTCCCAGAAGGGCTTCATCTCGCCGACGTACGCCGCCTTGTCCATCGGGCGCGAGCTGGCGGTGCCGTTCGCCGAGTCAGTGGTCATGAAGACGGGGAAGTCGACGCGGTTGGCCATCGCCTCCCAGTTCTTCGCCGCGAAGATCGCGTCTTCGGCCTTGATGAAGGCCTCGATGTCCTTCTTGGTCTTGGCCTCGGTGGTGGGCTTGCGGGACCCGGGGCCCATCTTCGACCAGTCCATCCCCGCGGCAGCGGGGGCCGGCGCAGGCGCGGCAGCGGCCGGCGCGGGCGCCGGGGCGGGCGCGGCAGCCTTGGGAGCGGGAGCGGGAGGGCCACCCTTCGGCGGGGGCGGCGGGGCCCCCTGGGCGAAGACGGCAAGGGAGCTGACGACTGCGGCGGCGAGCGTGAGACGTTTCATCATGCGGGGACCCCTCCAGAGATTGTTGGAACAGCAACGACGGGGTCCCACTTATCCCACCTCGACGGCGGGGTCCCTCAATCAATGCAGGACACGCTCGCGATCGACGAGCAGAAGAGGTTGGTCCTCGCGCGTCTCGTAGGCGATGATCCGCAGGCCCGCGCCGCGGGTGCCGGACATCTCTTCCCCGTCCCCGTAATTGAGCGCCACCTGGTATCGCACCTCACACAGCGCCGTCATCTCGGTGCCGTCTTCAGAGCAGAACGTCACCTTGATCTTCCCGCCCAGGGGGAGCGAGTCTCGCGTCTCCACGAAAAGCCCCTGGGTACTGATGTTTCTGGCGATCCCTCTCGTCATGCCGTCTGGAGTGCTCAGGTAGACGGTGAAGACCTTGTCGAAACGCAGATTCTGGCGACGTTCGTTCAATGCAACGCTCCTGTTGAGTGCGGAACTGTCGCGAAGCCTACAGAGTGGGCGCATGTGGGCAAATTCTCCACTCGATGCCACATCCCTTTCGGAGGAAGTACATGAAATCGCTCGCCGTGATGTTGACGCTGATCCCCTTTGCCGCACTGGCCGACGCTGATCAGCGGTTCGCGAAGCTCAGAGATCAGGCCGAAGCGATGGGCGCGGTGAGCGCCTTCGTGGAGAAGTACGTGGGCGACTGCGCCTCGAAGATGCTGGGCGGCGGCGAGTGCGAGAAGAACGCGGAGATCTTCCGCCAGGGCGCCACCGGCAAGAAGTTCTACATGATCATCACCGAGGAGACCTCGGGGGTGCTCCAGATGGGCGAGGTGAAGGTGCGCGATGGCTATTTCGTGCTCAACCTCGTGCCCTTCTTCGCGGCGTCGGGCTCGGCGATCACGCACGGCGCGCCCACCAAGGTCGACGGCGATGGCAACCCGGTGATGCCCTTCATCCGCATCGAGAGCCAGATGCCCGAGGGGTGGAACCCCGCGATGATGGCGAGGCAGGTCACTTCGCAGGCGCTGCGGCTGCAGATCGTCTTCACCCCGCTGGGCGTGTGGTCGCTGCCCAAGAAGGGCGGCGGCACCATGAAGGGCGTGAAGGCGCGCTTCGACACGGTGCTGGTGACGGTCGGCCGCAGCGGCGAGCAGGTCGGAATCTGGCTGGCGAAGTGACCTTTTCAGGTCGCGGGGCGCACGGCCAGGTAGCGCAGCGAGCCGCCGCGCCGAATCTTGAGCAGCACCGACTCGGCCGGCTCGCTCTCACCGAGCGCGGCATCGAAGTCCTTCAGGGTGCCGACGGCTTCCCGGTTCACCTCGACGATCACGTCACCGGTCGCCAGGCCCGCGAGCTCCGAAGGCCCACCCGGGACGATCGCCTCGATGCGCAGCCCGGGCTCCATGCCCAGCGAAGCGGCCGCGTTCGGATCGAGCGGCTTGAGCACGAGGCCCAGCGCGTCGATGCGCCCGCCTGAGTTCATCGCCCTGAGCGCTTCCACCGAGGGCCGCTCGGCGAGGGTGGCGGTGAACTCGAAGGTGCGGCCGCCCCGGACGATCTCGACCTTGACGCTGGTGCCGGGCTGCAACAGCGCCACCCGCCGGAGGATCTGCTGGTAGCGCTGCACCGGCTTGCCCCCGATGCGCACCACGCGATCTCCCGGGCGCAGGCCGGCCTTCTCCGCGGGGCTGCCCTTGAACACGTCGACCACCACCGGCGCGCGCGCGGTGCCCTCCCCTCCTTCCTGCACGTTGAGCCCCAGCCAGCCGCGCTCCGGCCGCCCGTTCTCGAGCAGGTTGGGCAGCAGGTCCTTCACGAAGTTGATCGGCACCGCGTAGCCGATGCCCAGGCCTCGGCTGTCGATCGCGGTGGTGACCCCGACGACGTCACCGTGCATGTCGAAGAGCGGCCCGCCGGAGTTGCCCGGGTTGATCAGCGTATTGGTCTGGATGAAGTCGTCGAACACGCCCACGCCGATCACCCGCTCGCGCGCGCTGATCAGCCCGTGGGTGACGGACGTGTCGAGGCCGAACGGGTTTCCGATCGCCACCACCCAGTCGCCGACCTCGAGCTGATCGGAGTCTCCCAGGGTCACGGTGGGCAGCTCGCGCGCGTCGGGCAGCCGCAGCAGCGCGAGATCGGTGGCGGGATCGCGCCCCACCACCACCGCCTCGAAGGCGCGCCCATCGGCGAGCCGCACCTGAATCTTCTGCGCGCGCTCCACCACGTGGTTGTTGGTCACCACCAACCCATCGGGGTTGATCACGAAGCCCGAGCCCAGCGACTGCCGGGTGTCCTCGTTGCGCGTGGCGATGTTCACCACCCCGGGCCGCACCGCCTTCACCAACGGCGCCAGCGAGGTGGGCGGCTGGAAGCCGGGCAGCGCGGGGGTGTTGGCGCCGCGCTCCTTCCACAGCTGGCCGGAGGGACCGACCGGGGTCAGCGGCACGGGCTTGAGCAGGCCCTTCTGAATGGCGATCTTGGCGTGAACCCAGTCGTCGACCGACTCGGCCGAGGCAGAGAACGAAACGAGAGCGACCAGCAGGATCAGGCGCACGCGGGCATCGTACTAGGCCGACGCGGGCTTCACGTACCTGGCGACCTTCACCACCCCTGGGCGAATGACGCGGCCGTTGAGCTGGTAGCAGGCCTTGAGCACCAGCACGACCTTGCCGTCGTCTTCGGCGACCGGGGTGATCTCCATGTCGCTGGCTTCAGCGAGGTTGGGATCGAAGGGGCGGCCGGTGAGCTCGACGCGCTCGACGCCGGTGCCTTCGGCCTGCTTCAAGATGCTCTCGCGGATCATCTTGACCCCGCGGGCCAGGGGAGAGTCGTCGGCGGCCTGCAAGCAGCGATCGAGCTGATCGACCGCCTCGAGCAGGGTGACGGCGACCTTGCCCTTCTCGACGTCGAGCATGCGCTCCCGCTCGCGGTTGAGGCGTTCCTTGAACTCGGCGCGATCGCGCTCACCGGCCTGCAGCGCGTGCGCGAGCTCGTTGACCCGCTTGTGGGCGGCCTGCAGTTGTTCGGTCAGCTGCTGCACCTGGGGATGATCGGTCGGAGGCGGGCCCTGGGGCTCGACTGCGGGGCTCGTGGGTTCCGGCTCGTGGCTCATGGCGGCCCCAAAGTAACCGCGGCGATCGGCCTGTCAACGCGTCAGACCGAGCAGGACCTTGCGTAACTGCCCGACGAGAACGAGAGATCCCGCCACCACGATCAGCCCGTCCTTCGGCGCGGTGGCGCGGGCGGCGGCGAGCGCCGTGGGGGCATCGGGGTGCACCTGCACCCGGGCGTTGAGCGCGCGGGCGAGCGGCTCGTAGCTGTGGGGGTCCTTCGAGCGGGGGTTGCCCACCGGGGTGAGGTGGAGCGCTTCCACCCTCGGAAACAGCGCGCGCATCATCGACTCGCTGTCCTTGTCGGCGAACACCCCGAAGACGAGATGCACGGGCCGGTGCGGGTAGTCCACCTCGAGCGCCCGCAGCAGCACCTGCACCCCCGCCGGGTTGTGGGCACCGTCGAGCAGCACCGGCGGCTCGCCTGGGAACTCCTCCAAACGGCCAGGCCAGCGGGCGGCCGCGACGCCGGCGCGGAGCTCCTCGAGGCTGAGCGGGAAGTCCTTCAGGGCCCTCAGGGCCTCGAGGGCCACCGCGAGGTTCTGCAGCTGGTGCGGGCCCTTGAGGGCCAGGCGAAGCCCACCGATCGTCTCGCTGCCCGACCAGAATGACGCCGAGCGATCGGCCTCGGGCACCACGCCGAAGTCCCGCCCTTCCAACCTCAACAGCGAGCCCCCGGCCTGCTCGATCACCGCGAGCGCCTCGGGCGGCTGGCGGCTCGAGATCACCGGGACGCCGGGCTTGACGATGCCTGCCTTCTCGAAGGCGATCGCCGCCAGGGTGTTCCCCAGGTACTCCTGGTGATCGAAGTCGATCGGCGTGATGCAGGTGACCTTCGGCGCGCAGGCGGTGGTGGCGTCGAGGCGGCCACCCAGCCCGGTCTCGAGCACGGCGAAGTCCACCCGCTCCTTTGCGAAGTGCCAGAACGCCACCACGGTGCCGAACTCGAAGTAGGTCAGCTCGTGATCGAGGCCGAGCACCTCGAGCACCTCGGCGATGCGCTTGCCGAAGACCTGGTCGTCGATCTCCACGCCGTCGATCTGGATCCGCTCGTTGGGACGGATCAGGTGCGGCGAAGTGTAGAGGCCGGTGCGGTAGCGCGCGCTCAAGCAGGACGCGGCGATGGCGCAGGTCGACCCCTTGCCATTGGTGCCGGCCACCTGGAGCGCCGGGAAGCGCAGCTGCGGGTTTCCCAGCCGCTCGAGCGCGACCTGCACGCGCCCCAGGCCCATCTTGATGCTGGAAGGCGAGAGCGCGGCGAAGTGCGCGAGCCCTTCCTGGGGAGTCACGACGCCAGCAACCCCAGCACCTGGGCGAGCTTGCCGCGCAGTTCCTTGCGCTGGACGATCGCGTCGATCATGCCGTGCTCGAGGAGGAACTCGCTGCGCTGGAAGCCCTCAGGCAGCTTCTGGCGAATGGTCTGCTCGATCACGCGGGCGCCGGCGAAGCCGATGAGGGCGCGGGGCTCGGCGAGGATCACGTCGCCTAAGAACGAGAACGAGGCCGCCACGCCGCCGGTGGTGGGGTGCAGCAGCACCGAGATGTACGGCTGGCGGATCTCGCGGAAGCGGTTGAGCGCCGCGCAGGTCTTGGCCATCTGCATGAGCGAGAGAATGCCTTCCTGCATGCGCGCGCCGCCCGAGGCCGAGAAGACGATCGCCGGGCACTTGAGCTCGAGGGCGCGCTCGAAGACGCGGGTGACCTTCTCGCCCACCACGCTGCCCATCGAGCCGCCCATGTAGTCGAAGTTGAAGCAGCCGAGGCTGACCCGCCGCCCTTCGATGGTGCCCACGCCGGCGATGAAGGCGTCCTTCTCGCCCAGCGCCTTCATGGTCGACTTGATGCGGTCCTTGTACTTCTTGGAGTCGGAGAACTGCAGCGGGTCCATCGACTCGAGGTGGGTGTCGAACTCCTCGAAGGAGTCGGGGTCGCAGATGCTGGAGAGCCGGGTGCGCGCGGGCAGCCCCATGTGGTGGCCACAGCTGGGGCACACGTTGAGGGCCTTGGTGAGCTCCTCGGCGAGCAGGATGTCGCCGCACTCGTCGCACTTCTCCCAGATGCCTTCCATGCGCGAGGAATTCGCGGGGGCGGCCTCGGTGGGATCCGGGGCGGCGATCTTCGGCTTCTTCTGGAACCACGCCTGACCTGACATGCGCGGGGCTCTACCGGCTCGTGCCGTTCACCTCAAGCGTCCTCATGGAGTCTGACGGTCTGCGTCAAGCGCTCTGGCCAGGGGGCGGCTCTTCGACCCAGCCGGCCTCGTCGACGCCGAACTGCAGGTGCGCCTGGCGCTGGGCCTCTGAGAGGGTCAGGTGCCAGGTGTCTGAGATCGACCGGCCCGCCTCATCGAGGCCGAGCAGGAGAAAGGCCTCATCGGTGGGCTCGATCTTCACCCACACGATCGGCGTTCCCCGAAAGGACGTGACCCGCTGGGCGCGCGCCTTGAGGACCGGGTTCACGACGCGCTGCCGGCGATCGACTCGATCTCCGCGCGCGTCTTCGGGATCGAGGCGGTCAACACCTCGACGCCGCTCTTGGTGCACACCACGTCGTCCTCGATGCGGATGCCCCCGAAGCCGCGCCCACCGTTCATCGCGAGGAACTTCTGGGCCGCGGTCCAGTTCACCTGCGTCTTGAAGCGCTCGCGCAGCTCGGGGCTGTGGAGGATCGCGGGCACGAAATAGAGCCCCGGCTCGATGGTGAAGGTCATGCCCTCCTCGAGATCCATGTCCATGCGCAGGTACTGGGTCCCGAACTGGGTGCTGCGCGTGCGGCCACCCGGGTAGTGGATGCGATCGCCGAACGCTTCCAGATCGTGCACGTCGAGGCCGAGCTGGTGCCCCAGGCCGTGGGGGAAGAAGATCGCGTGGGCGCCGGACTCCACCAGGCCGTCGGCGTCACCGACCAGCAGGCCCAGCTTCACCAGCCCTTCGGCGAGCACGCGCGCGGCCCGCAGGTGAAGGTCTCGATACCGCACCCCCGGCTTCACGGCCGCGATCGCGTCGACCTCGCTTTGCAGCACCAGCTCGTAGACGTCGCGGCCCTCGGGCGTGAAGGCGCCGCCCACCGGCCAGTCGCGGGTGACGTCGTTGCAGTAGCCGGTGTCCACGCTCTCGGCGCCGGCGTCGAGGAGCACGATGTCGCCCTGTCGCAGGGTGTTGCGGTGCTCGTTGTTGTGCAGCACCTCGCCGCGCACCGAGAGAATGGTGTTGTACGCGGCCGTGCAGCCACCGCGCGCGAAGGCGCCCGCCACCTGCCCCGCGAGGAACTGCTCGGTTACGCCAGGCTTCGAGTGCTGCATCGCCAGCAGGTGCGCCTCGCGGGTGATGGGCACCAGGCGCCGCATCTCCGCCAGCTCGTCTGCGTCCTTGTGCAGGCGCAGCTTCGCGATGCGCTCGAGCAGCGCGCCGTCCCCCACCCACTTCGGATCATCGAAGTCGAGAGCCTCACCGGTGATCGCGCGCGCCCGCGCCGTCGCCTTCGGGTCAGCCACGGCCAGCGAGCGCACCTGGCGGCCCTTCGCGAGCGCGGCGATCTGCTGCTCCAGCTCTTCCACCGCGAGCACCGCGTCGACGCCCTGGCGCGCCTTCACCTCGGCGAACGGCTCCATGGCGCCGTGCCAGAGCGCGTCAGCCACCGTGCGCTCGGTGAGGAACAAAGTCACCTTGCCGTCCGCGGGATCGAAGAAGGCCGCGCTGCCCGGCTCGGGCCGCTGGAAGAAGTAGAGGAAGTTGCCGTCGGCGCGGAACGGGAACACGTTGGCGGGGTAGTTGCGCGCGAGCAGCCCGCCCGCCATCAGCAGCACGGGGCTCTCGAGACCGGCGAGGAAGCGCTTGCGGCGAAAGGCGAAGTTCATGCCCGAGGTCTACCAACGAAGTCCTCGCGGCGCCGCTCCAGCGGGCCTGAAACCTGTGGTACGCGCGCGGCATGCAGGCAGCCATCAGCGTCAACGCAGAAGGTCCTGAAGGGCTCCGGTTTGCCGA